>CAMDDY010000039.1 GCA_945893125.1 Bordetella parapertussis | reverse complement strand
TCTTTCGTCATGTCGCCACCGATGATGTCACGCGCGAGCGTCGCAAACGTCACATCGCCCCAGCCGGTAATCACGTAATCCGCCAGCGTACAGATACGCTGCTCGACCATCTCGTAACTCACTTCCGGGCCGCCGATCACCACCGTGACGTGCGGCGCGACCTTCTTCAACAGCGCCACTACGCGCGTGCATTCCTCCACATTCCAGATATACACGCCGATGCCGATAATGCGTGGATTCAGTGCCAGCAAATCCTCGACGATTTCAAATGCGCGCTGCCCCAGCACAAATTCGACGACGCGCGTGCGCGATTGAAGCTCGCCCATGTTCGCCGCAAGATAGCGCAGGCCCAGCGCGGCATGCACATAGCGGGCGTTGATGGTAGTAAGAATGATCTCCGTTGGTACGGTTGTGTTGGTCATCGCCATAGTGTAACGCAGCGTTGCTCACACCAGCGGACGTAAATGCGTCGATACCCTCCCGCGGTATCGATGGCTACTACGCTTACAATGCGTCTTTCACGACAGGTTGCCGTCCGTGCGAAAATATCGTCCGCGCAATCGGGTCACTTACTCAGGAATAAACATGGCAATTCACAAAGAACACAAAGAGTTCTACAAGATTGATCCCAACCTCGGCTGGGAGACGCCGCAGGGCTACCCGCGCGGCATCGAGCAGCAGATTCTTGCGGGCGCACTCGACGAAAAGGTTGGACACGGCCACCGCACGCGCCACCTGCGCTTTGCGCCCGGCGTCTACACCACGGAACCCTTTGTGCATGATTACTGGGAAGAGGTTTATCTCGTGTCCGGTGATCTCATCGTCGGCTGCGACAAGCACGGCAACGGTGGAGCCCTGTTCGGGCCGGGCACCTATGCCTGCCGTCCGCCGGGCACGCCGCACGGGCCGTTCAAATCCAATGGCGGATGCCTGCTGGTCGAAATTCATTACTACGACGAAGACAAGAGCGCCGGCAAATGACCTCGCGCACATCCGGCTCGGCGCGAATCCTGCGCGTTGCTATTCCCGACATGGTATCGCCGTCTTATTTTCCGGCGATTGCCGCAGTCGAATTGGGCTGCTTCAAACGGGAAGGGCTGGACGCGACGATTGAGTTACTGTTCCCCGTCACCCGCACCTATGAAGAACTACGCGACGGCAATCTTGATTTCGTAGCCGGTGCGGCGCATGCCCCTCTTTATGCTTTCAAGGACTGGAACGGCTGCAAGCTGCTGGCCGCGCTCGCGCAGCACATGTACTGGTTCCTGGTGCTCCGCAAGGATATCGGCGCAAAACGCGGCGATCTCGCTGCGGTGAAGGGGTTACGCATTGGCGCAGCACCCGGCCCCGTGGACGGGCTCACGCGCATGCTGGTCGAAGCAGGTATTGACCCCGCACACGATGTGCAAATCGGGCCGGTACCTGGCACCGCAGGCAGCGGAGTCTCCTTCGGTGTGGCAGCGGCAAAAGCCCTCGAAGAAGGCAAGCTGGATGGTTTTTGGGCAAACGGCATGGGTGCCGAAATCGCGGTCCGTAGCGGCGTCGGCACGCTGGTGCTCGATGCGCGGCGCGGCGACGGCCCGCCGTCCGCGCGCGATTACACCTTTCCCGCATTCGTCACCACGCAGAAAAAAATCGATGAGGAACCCCGCGTTGTCGCAGGCGCGGTGCGCGCGCTGGTCGCCGCGCAACAGGCGCTCGTGCGTGATCCGGCGCTTGCGGCAGAGGCGGCGAAAAAACTTTTCCCTGCCGCCGAAACGGCGCTCATCAGCGAACTTATCCGGCGCGATGCGCCGTTCTTTGATCCGGCTATCTCGCCGCACTCAGTGGATGCGCTCAACCGTTTTTCCCGCAACATGGGCATACTGTCCACTACCCCCGCCTATGACGACGTGGTTGCTCCCGGCTTCCGGCATCTGTGGAAGACGTGACGCACGGCACATGGCAAGCGACCCTCGGATTTTAATCGCCGGCGGCGGTCCGGTTGGCATGGTCACCGCACTAGCGCTCGCGCAGCGCGGGTTTCCCGTCACGGTGTTCGAGGCCGATTCGCAGATCAGCGACGCTCCGCGCGCGGCGACCACTCATCCGGCCACGCTGGATCTGCTGGCTGACCTCGGTCTAACCGACAAGGTGGTGCAGCAGGGGCTGACGGCGCGCACGTTTCAGTTCCGCGACCGTCCGAGCGGTACATTGATCGCCGAGTTCGACCACGAAACGCTGCGGAAGGACACTCGCTTTCCCTTCGTCGTGCAGTGCGAGCAGCACAAACTGGCGCGGTTGGCGATGGAGCAGCTGCTCGCGCTGCCGGGCGCGCAGGTGCATTTCCGCGCAAGGGTCGCGGCGGTGGATGCGAACGCCAGCGGCGTCAATCTGACGGTCGAAACGGCAGCGGGCAACAGCAAATTCAGCGGGGCCTTCCTGGTGGGTGCGGACGGCGGACGCAGCACCGTGCGCAAAAGCCAGGGCATCGAGTTCGAGGGCTACACCTGGCCGGAGCGATTCATGGTAATCACCACACCGTTTGATTTTGAGTCGGAACGCGGCTACTGCTTCCGCAACTACTTCTCCGACCCTGACGAATGGGCAAACCTGTTCAAGGTGGCGGGCGACGACGGCAAGGGACTATGGCGCGTGGTGTTTCCCACGCGGGACGATGAAAGCGACGACATTGCATTGAGTGACGACGCAGCACAGCAACGGTTGCAACGTTTTTTCCCGCGCGCCTCGCCCTACCAGATTGTCCACCGCAATTTGTACAAAGTACACCAGCGCGTGGCCGCGACGTTTCGCAAGGGCCGAGTATTCCTTGCAGGCGACGCCGCGCATGTGAACAACCCGATCGGCGGGCTGGGCCTGAACTGCGGCATCCACGATGGTATTGATCTGGCCGAGCGGCTGACCCGGTTCTGCGGCGGCATGGACATCACCAGCAACGACGACGAACTTGATCTCTATGACCGGCGCAGGCGTCCCATCAACATTGAGTTCGTCCAGGAACAAACGATCAATAACAAGAAACGACTCGAAGCAAAAGACCCCGCTGCGCGCGAGGTCCACTTCGAGCAATTACGCGCGACCGTGGCTGACCCGGTGCGGCACCGTCAGTTTCTGTTACGCAGCTCGCTCATCGACAGCGTGCGAAAAGCCGCGCTTATTCGCTAAACGGCCTGCACCCGCTCATATCACCTGGTGCAACGTGTGGCGGCGATTACTGGTGTAAGGCCGTACATGCGTCGGCCAGCGTCCATGATCGACTGCCTGCGCAAAAGCGGGACTCACGAGCACATCCGGACTATCAAGTTCATAGATGGCGGCATAGCGCGGTGCGCCTTGCGGATCGATAACCTTGGTCTCACCCCCCATCGTCAAGCGCAGCGTGTCGAGCTTGGCGCGCGTCGCCGATATCACGCCCGGCACTTTGGTAATAAGCGGAATGTGTTCCTGGTCATACACTTCATTGAATAGCGTTTCTTTGTCCAGGGAGACATCCATTGAAACCGTAAAAATCCATTTACCGACGATGGGCATGGCATTCGTATCCTTGATTAAAATTATTCAATTCGGGCGCCGGAAACGCGCACGGCCCCGGCCCACATCGCCGTATCCGCCTTGAGCGTTTTCGCAAAATCTTCTGGCGTGCCACAGATAACATCCACACCAATGCCCTGCAGCTTACCGGAAAAGCCCGTGTCATTCGGCGCTGAACGCATTTCTTTGGAAATCCGTTCGATGATGGGCTGTGGCGTTTTAGCCGGCGCGGCGATTCCGTTCCAGGTCACGGTGCGAAAGCTGGGGTACCCAGACTCCGCGACAGTCGGCACGGCTGGAATCTGGGATGCGCGCTTTTCTCCTGATACGGCAAGCACCCTGATTCTGTTCGCATGGGCATGCGGCAGTATTTCCGCGAGATTGCCGAAATAAAGCGACACATGGCCTGCCACCGCATCGACCATGGCCGGCGCCCCGCCTTTGTAAGGCACATGTGCCATGTCGATCCCAGCGCGTTGCATCAATAGCGTCACGACCAGATGGCTGACTGAGCCACTGCCAGCAGAAGCGTAGGTAATCTGACCGGGACGCGCCTTCACGAACGAAACAAATTTCGGCAAGGTATCCACCGGCAACGACCGGTGAATGGCCAGCGCAAACATATTGCCGCCCACAATCGTAACCGGAGCGAAATCCTTCACCGGGTCATAAGGCGTCTTGGTCATGGCAGGAAGTATCGCCATCTGCGGCAACGGCGCCATCAATAACATGTAACCGTCGGCGGGCGCTCTGGCGACCGCTTCGACAGCGATCATGCCGTTGCCGCCCGGTCGGTTTTCAACGATCACGCCATGACCGAGCCGCCGGCCCAGCCATTCAGCGCTGATGCGCGCGATTCCGTCGGTAACACCACCCGCGGCGAACGGCACGAGGATGCGCACTGGCCGCTGTGGCCATTCTTGCGCATGCGCATTACACATTAAGCCAACCATCGCGGCCAACAACATTGCAACTCCGGTCACACTGTTTATCGGGAACATTTATTATCCTTCGCAATAATGAGGATTCGGGAATTGTTGTATTGCGTGGCATTGGTCACCAACAAATCTCCACTGCAACCAATGCACACCGGTCAGTAAGTGTAATCCGGAATCATGCGCCGCGAAAGGCTGACTGGCAGGCCCTGCGCGGGAATTCAATTGCGGCACGATAGCGCAGCCTTGGAAAATACCGCAACATCAAATCGCCATCTTACTCACGTAACTATCGGATAACGCCCGCGCGCCTGAGATATTGCAAATCGACAAAACGCTCCGGCGCGGGCAGCGGCGCTTTCAGGTGCCCGGCCTCGCCCATGAACGCGATCACCTGCGCGAAGCCCTTGAGATCAATTTCGCCCTTTTGCGGCAGCACCTTGCGTTCGGGCTCGAAATACAGCGTGAGTGTGCGCTCCGCCACCGCCGGGGTCACGCCGGTGGTCTCGGCAATCGCCTTGATCACCACATCGCGTTTTCGTGGATCACGAATCACGCCGAATGCCGCGGACAGCGCGCGCACATAACGCACCAGTGTGTCCTGATTCGCCGCCGCCCATGAGCGGCGCACCGCTGTCACGGTATAGACGAATTCAGGCGCCACATCGGTGGACAGCGCCAGCAGGCGGTAGCCTTCGCTCAATGCAAGCAGATCGTGCGGCTGCCCCAACGGCGCCGCAGTGCATTCGCCGCGCCGCATGCAATTGAGGCGCGTGGAGGTGCCCTCGACATGCTTGAAGCGCACGTCGCCTTCGCGCAGACCGTGCAGGGCGAACAACTTGCGCATGGCTATCGAGATGCTGGTGCCGGGATCGGCCATGCCCACAACCTTGCCTTTCAGATCGGCGACACGCGTGATGTCCGGCTTGGCGATCAGGGAATAAATGGGGTTGTTGAATTCAGCGGCAATCGCCACCGCGTCCGAACCCGCCAGCGCCGCGCGCACCAGAAATGTGGTTGCGACATGCGTGATATCCACGGTGTCGTCATGCAGCGCATCGATCATCTTGTCCGCGCCGCCGGGGATCGGAATCACCACGCGAAAATCCAGCCCTTCGCGGCGGAACAAGCCTTCGCGCTGGGCAACCACGATCGGGATGGAGAACATCGTCTTGGCCGCCGAGGCAGCCTGGCCATATCGTAATACGGGTAAAACGGGCATCGCGGGCGCCTGCGTCTGAGCGGCTGCCGTCGTCACCAAGACGCCCAGGTTGAGCAGCCCGCACAAGACCGCGCACGAAATTACAGACGCCGCAACCAGCATCCGGTCTCGACTGACCTGATCAGTTTTTTGCCTTTTACCGGCGGACGCCGGAAGACACGATCCTGCTTGTAGCCCTCTTTGGAACAGGCAATGACGATGTCGCCGGGATTGATGTCCTTTTTGAAGCCGCGCACCTTGAACGCGCCGGTCGCATTAGTGCGGGTCACCAGCGTAAGACTGTTCTTGTAACTTGCGGACACTTTCGCGTCGCGCACGGGTTTGCCGCGCTCATCTTTGACAAAGCCAAAGTGCGCCGGCCCCTCGTCCTCGGAGTGATCGTCGGGATCAAAACCCTCGCCGCCCGCCCATGCGTGCGGTGCCCCTGCGAACGCAAGCGCCAGGCACAACGAACAAAAATAATAGCAAAGGTGTATCACCGCAGAAAATAATTCCGCAGCAAATAACAGAAAGCCGCCATCACCACCATGGGAACCAGCCACGCCAAACCAGACCACAGCCGCTTCGCAATGCTCTCGGGCAGCCACGCCGCGGCAAAGCCCGCGGCGTACGCAGCGATACCGGAAGTCGCCAGCCAGCCATACCAGTACATGGCCGGCCCGTCCTTGGGCTGCTGCGCGCCCCAACCAAACTCTCCTATGGCGGGGTGGTAGGTTATAAGAGCGATATTTTTCTCCACCGCGATCACGTAGACGATGGCGAACACGACCGAAAACACGATGCCAAAGGCTGGCGAGGCGCGTAGCGGCATCATGATCCGAATCCCCGAATATTATTGAGAATGTGTCCGACGAGAAAATTCCACCACACGATAAACGCCAACATTGCCGTCAGCATTGCGCGCGTGCGGCCCTGATCTTCCGTCGGACGCCAGTAGTACCAGTACGCCGGGAGCATGCCCAATCCCAGGGCGGCAAAATGCTCCTTGATCTCGAAGCTGCCGCTCTGCGCCCACAAGCCCAACTGTTCAACCACGATCCTGATCTCAATGCGATATTCGGCATAGATGATGCCGCCCAACAGGAACGTCAGCAGGTAAAGAACGATGATGGCGTTGGTGTACGCGGCACCCGCCACCGCGCGGAAGCGCCCGCTAAATGAAGCAACCGGTTTGCGCGCCGGCAGCCACACACTCATCAATTGATGCGTGATGGCCCCCAGCAGCGCGACCGCGAGCAGCCCGTGGACGATCAACAGCCCGGTTGCAACATTCATCGGAGGCCCGCGCGCTCAGTCGAGCGGATCGAGCTTGATGATCGAAGCGCCGTGATTGCTGCCCACCCAGAACGAAACCGGCGAAGTCGAGTTATCGACAAAAACCCGGCGCACATTGGTGGTGCGCGGCAACAGGTATTCAATGAACTGGCCGCTCTTGGTGTTGAGCCGGACGATGCGGTCGTTCAACATCGAGCCCGTCCACGCCTCGCCATTCTTGTCGAGTGCCACGTCATACGGCCCCGACCAAGGCGTCGGCACTTCCCATTCCTGGAAGCGCTCGGTCTTGGTGTCGAACATCGCGATGCGGTTCCCGCGGTACTGGCCGAACCAGATCCGATCCTGCGCATCCATGATGCCGCGGCGCGGCCCCGAGCTCTTGGTGGGGGTTTCGTAGAGCGTGACCTGCTTGGTTTTCGCGTCGATGCGACCGATGGTCTCGCGGCCGATATCGGTAAACCACGCATTGTTCTGCGAATCCGAAATCACGTCATAAATATTGTGGCCGACCGGCGCCTCCTTGAACGGCTCCCAGGTTTCCCACTGGCCGGTTTTCAGATCGACGCGATGCACGCCGGCAAAGCCGTTGTTCTGCGTCCACACCTTGCCGTCAACCGCGATGTTCAGCGGGCTGGTCATATTCACCTGCGTGTTAGGCCGGTTCCACTCGGCCGGAATAGGCCACACCTGCAACTTTTCGGTCTTGGTGTCGAGCTTGCCGATCGCCGCCTGATACATCATGCCGAGCCACAGATTCTCCTCCCGGTCCATGCGAATGGAGAGCGACCCCAGCGGCGAACCCTTCTTGATCTCCGGCGTGGGAATTTCCGTCAGCTTGCCCGACTTCGGATCGAACTTGCCGATAAACTGCGAGCCAAAATCGGAATACCAGGCAATCCCCTTTGAGTCGACCACCACGTCGTGCGGCTGTATCGTCGGGCGCGGCATATCCCATTCCGTGATGATCACGCGCGTTGCCTTGCCCTTGGGTCGCGCGAATATTTTCAACTCGTACGGCCACTTGTCGGCGGCCGCGGTCGTGCTCTGATTGACCGTCGCAAAATAATCGGACTGCGCGCGTTGCACTTTGGCGCGCTCCTCGCCCACCAGGTCGGTATCGCGGCCCGTCAGCCGCTTCTGCGGATTGAGTACGGTGCTCTGGTTGGCATAGGTTCCCATGCGCTGGATCGTCTTCACGAAGCCTTCGCCGTCGTGTTTGGAGCGGTAAATGCGCTCAAGCGTATGGCACCCGACACAGGAAAGCAGCGGACGCTTCTGCTGCGCGGTGCCGGGGGAACTGTGCAGCCACTCCGCGTTGGTAAGCTGTGCGGCGAGATCCTTGGTCCTGGTCAGTTTCAAATCGGCGCTTGCAGCACCCTTACCGGTGACTTGCGGCGCCGGAGTGCCTGCGAGATCGTAACCCGTGGCGCGAATGGTCATCGTGTATTTGCCCGGTTCGAGGCGCGCCGCCGGGAAGCGGTAGCGGCCTTTCTCGTCGCTGACTACCGTGATGGTCTTATTCGAACCTTCTTTTTTGGCGCTCACCAGCACGCCTTCCATCACGCCCTCTTCGGCAGAAGACACGATCCCTGCCAGCGCATCGGATTGAGCCATTGCTGCCAGTGGCTGAATGAAAACCAACACCAGCGCGACCATTGCCCACATTGCCGCCCAAAAGTTCTGCCTTACCCGCATGATTCGACCCTCCCGGTTAACGTGCTGCGCTGCAACCTCCCCGATTGTCGGACTTTTGCGCGAACAGGAAAGCCCGCCCTCCGGTTCACTACACGCAATGTAGCCCCGCACCCGCAGGCAGTCAATCCGACGATTTATAGATAGCGGCGTTCGGCGCAGCATCCCGCAACGCATGGCTCGTGAGCCATCTATAATGCCGCAATCATTCAGAGAGCAGCCATGAAAAAGATCAAGCAGAAACTCGCCGCCGGCGAAGTCGTCACCATGTTCAATCCGGATTTCACCTCGCCGCGATTGGTGGAATACCTCGGTGGCCTGGGTCTCGACGTGGCATGGCTGGACGGCGAGCGCATGAGCTACGACTTCGAGCGCATCGAGGAAATGGCGCGCGCGGCAAAGATTGCGGGCATTGCCTCGGTGGCGCGCCCGTGGATGAACGATCCGGGCCTGATCACGCGCTACTTCGACTGCGGCGTGGATGGCATCATGATCCCGCACGTGGAAGACGGCGCCACCGCGCGCAAGATGGTGGATATCGTGCGCTACGCGCGGCCCAAGGATCACGCCGACAAAATCGTCATCATCATGGTGGAAACGCCGGCGGCCATCGATAAAATCGATGAAATCGCGGCGGTGGATGGCGTCGATGTGATCAACATCGGCGTCAACGACGTGGCGCTGGCGCTGGGCTACCCCGGCCAGCCCGAGCACCCGGCAGTCACCGCGCTGCTGGAAAAAGCCATCGCGCGCGTGGTCAAGGGCGGCAAAACCGCCGGACTCAATGTGCTGGTGAATTGGGAGCAGCGCATGCCATGGCTGCTGTCACACGGTGTGCGCTGGCTGAATGTGCGCACCAACAATATTATTGCGCGCGGGGCGCGGCAGTACACCGACCTACTCAGACAACATAGCGCTGGGCTTTGAACGCGATTACTTCGCCAAACCCAGATCGCTCATCACCGCTTTGGTCTGGCTGTGGTCTTTCTCAAGATACTGTGTGAACTCGCGGCTGCGCAGAAAGTTGCCGTCCCAGTACTGCATGTCGAGACTCTTTTTCCAGTCGTCCGCTGCCGTCACTTTGGCAAACACCTCTTCCCAGTACGCCACCTGCGCGGCGCTCAAGCCCTTCGCGCCGACGATGCCGCGCCAATTCGACACCACGATGTCCAGCCCTTGCTCACGAAGCGTCGGCACGCCGGCCATCACGCCGCCCATGCGCTGCGGCGAGCCCAGCGCGATGATGCGTGCGTTGCCTGACCTGACCTGCGTCATTGCCGACGACACCGCCGACGACACCATGTTGAGGTGTCCGCCCACCACGGCTGTCATGCCCTCCGTGTTGGTTTTGAACACCACTATTTTGAGTTTTTTCGGATCGACACCCGCGGCCTTGGCCAGCAGCGCATACGTCAGGTGATTGGTGCCGCCCAGATTGCTGACGCCCACCGACCATGATTCCGGATTCTTCCGGAGAATTTCAAGCAAGTCGCGCACATTTTTTACCGGCGAATCGGCCTTCACCGTGAACACGGCGTACTCGTTCAACAGCAGCGCGATAGGCGTGAAGTGGGTGTAATGCTGCGTGCTGATGCCGAGGACATGATTCACCGTCAACGTCGGGTTGCCGAGATCAAAGTAATGCGCATCGCCCGCATGCTGATTCAGATAGGCGCGTACCAGCGTCTGATTGCCGCCCACCTTGTTGAGCACATTGACCGGCACCGGCACTAGCTTCTGCTCCTGCATGATGCGCTGGATGTGACGCCCCATGGTGTCGCCGCTGCCGCCGGCGCCGGAGCCGACAAGCAGTTCCACCGCTTTATCCGGCTTCCACGATTGCGCGTGCGTGATCGTTGCGAGTGGCGCAGTGAGCAGGGCCACCGCCATCGCTGTCATGCCTTGCCGCATCCATCGATTCAGCTTCGTCATCGCAGCGCCCTCACAAAAAATACTTTAAAAACAAATACTTATAAAATACATCCTGCATCACTCCACCTTCAACACGCCGCTTTTAATCAGCGCGCGCAACTGCTCCGCCTGCACCTTGATGAAGCGATCAAACTGCTCCGGCGTGCCGCCTTCGACATCCAGCCCCAATTGATCGAAGCGTTGCTTCACGTCGGGCAATTGCAACACGCGATTGAGTTCCCGGTTCAATTTCTCCACCACGGCGCGCGGCGCCTTGCCGGTGGTGACCAAGCCCATCCACAACAGATTGTCCGCGCCAGTAATGCCCTGCTCCGCCAGCGTCGGCACGTTGGGTATCACCGCCTGCCGCTTCGGGCCGGCCACACCCAGCACCTTGACGCGTCCGGCGCGTATATGCGGTTCCGCCGAAGCCACAGTGGTATAAAGCCCGTCGATCTGCCCGCCCACGGTGTCGATCAGCGCGGGTGCCGTGCCTTTATACGGCACATGCGTGATGTTCACACCGGTCACGGCCTTCAGTGTTTCAAGCCCGGCATGCGGATTACTGCCGGTGCCGGATGACCCCCACGTGACTTTGCCGGGATGCGCTCTCGCGTACGCCACCAGTTCCTTCACGTCGTTCGGCGGAAATTTCGGATTCGCCACCGCGATAATCGGCGCGGAGGCAATGTAGATCACCGGCGCAAAATCGGCGAAGGTGTACAGGGGCTTGGCCTTCAACAGAATGTTGTTGATGCTGGGGCCAGGGTTGGTGACCATCAGCGTATACCCATCCGGCGTGGCGCGCGCCACCGCCTCTGCACCGACAGCGCCCGCAGCACCGGGCCGGTTATCCGCGATGAACTGCTGGCCCCATGCCTCCACAAGTTTTGCCGCGAACAAACGCGCCACGATGTCCGTCGATGCGCCCGCCGAAAACGGTACCACCAGCCGCACCGGCTTACTGGGGTAGTGGCCTGAAATCGACTGCGGCTGCGCCCACGCCTGCCATGATGCGGCGCACGCAATCACCAGCAGACCTAAGCGGGCCGCAGGCTTCACAACGCCAGCTTCACGCCTGTCTGCCGGATGACTTTCGCCCACTTCGCGCGCTCGGTCTGAATCAGCGCGGCGTATTCTTCCGGCGTGTTGCCGACGATGTAACCGGCGCTGACATTGGTTAAACGATCCGTCAGTTCCGTGCTTTTCAGTGCTTCGACTATCGCGCCATGCACACGGGTGATGATCGGGCGCGGCGTGCCGGCGGGCGCAATCGGGCCGTACCACGCATACGAATCAAAACCCGGCAAGCCGGCTTCGATGAACGTCGGCACATTCGGCGCCTGCGGGCGGCGTTGTTTGCCGCTCACCGCCAGCGCGCGCAGCTTGCCCGCCTTGACGTTGGGCAAAAACGGCGACAGCGTATCGAACATCATGGGCAACTGCCCGCTGATCAAATCGGCATACGGCCCGCCCGCGCCGTAGGGAATATGCCGCATGTCGGCGCCCGTCAACGTCTTGAACAGTTCAGCGGACAGGTGATGAAAGCCGCCGTTGCCCGCGCTGCCGAAGGTCAATTCGCCCGGTTTCGATTTTGCCAGCGCGATAAGTTCCTTGACGGTTTTAACCGGCAATCCGGGATTCACCACCAGCGCGCACGGGATCAATTCAATCATGCTGATCGGCAGAAAATCCTTATCGGGGTGATACGGCAATTTCTCGTACAGCGTCGGCACCGCCCCGAACACCGTCGCCGTACCCAGCAACAGCGTGTAGCCGTCGGGCGGCGACTTGGCCGCGAGTTGTGTGCCGATGATCCCGCTCGCGCCCGGCCGGTTATCGATGACCATTTGCTGGCCGAGCGGACGCGTAAGACCTGAAATCAGAACGCGCGCATTGGCATCCGGACCGCTGCCGGCGGGAAACGGCACGATCAGGCGTATGGGCTTGTTGGGATAATCCGCGGGTTCGGCGGCTTGTGCAGCCGATGTGACCCAAGGCGAGAGCGAGGCGGCGCAAATCATGAACACGATACGCGGGGCGGTTGTCATTGATTTCTCCAGTTAGCCATACCGTGCAAGATGCTATTCAATAACCATCGCAATGGCAATGCATATGTGTGGCGTGCGCTGCCTTGACACCCACGGGGTCTGACCTTTACCGTCCACGCTGATTTTCTGAAATTTCCGACAACTTCCGCAACCGGATCACCCGATGACATCAGTCAAAGCACTTTTATTGCCGCTCCTGTTGATTACGCCGTTCGCCCAAGCGCAGATTACGCAAAGTACACAAATCACCCGCCCCATCCGTCTGGTGGTGCCGTATGTGCCGGGCGGGCTCACCGACACGCTGTCGCGCATGGTGGGGCCGCACATCAGCGAAGAATTCGGCCAGCAGGTGGTGATCGATAATCGCGGCGGCGGCAACAGCACCATCGGCACGCAAATCGTCGCGCGCGCCACACCCGACGGCCACACCATCGGCATGATCGACGCGGCGTTTTTGATTAACCCCAGTCTGCTGAATAAAGTACCGTATGAAACACCCAAGGATTTCGCGCCGATTGGGCTGATTGCGATTGCGCCGCTGGTGCTGGTGGTACACCCGGCCGTGGCCGCGAAGAACGTGAAGGAGTGGGTGGCGCTGGCGAAAACGCAACCGGGCAAACTGGTGTTCGGCTCGGCGGGCAACGGCTCGGCGGTACATCTGGCGGGCGAGCAACTGCGCAGCGCCGCCGCAATCAATATTCTGCATGTGCCGTACAAAGGCACGGGCCAGGCATTGAGCGACATCATCGGCGGGCAGTTGACCATGATCTTCATGGTGCAGGGCACCGCCAAGCCGCACGTAGCAGGCGGGCGGCTGCGCGCGCTGGCGCACACTGCATCCAAACGCTCGCGCGCCATGCCGGAGGTGATGACCTTCGCCGAAGCGGGTTTTCCCACGGTCGAAGCCGCCACCATCAACGGACTGATCGGCCCCGCAGGCTTGCCGAAAGATTTCGTGCAGCGGGTCAACACCCGCGTGACGCGCGCGATGAACACGCGTGAACAACAAGACAAGCTGCTCGATTTCGGCGCCGATGTCACCACCAACACGCCGGAACAATTCGCCGAATGGATACGCAGCGAAATGGTGAAATGGGCCAAGGCGGTGAAAGATTCCGGCGCGCGCGTGGATAACCACTAATGACCATCCGTTCCATCACCCCCATCGCAC
This sequence comes from Bordetella parapertussis, assembly GCA_945893125.1. Lineage (GTDB taxonomy): Bacteria > Pseudomonadota > Gammaproteobacteria > Burkholderiales > SG8-41 > UBA5216. The sequence continues at coordinate 4,535 of CAMDDY010000039.1, read as the reverse complement.
TCGATCTGCCGTTTGAAGTCGGCGGCCCCAAATCGCAATTTGCCGGACGCCCGCGCCAGATGGCGATGCTGCTGGTGCGCGTGGAAACCGAAGACGGCATCGTCGGCTGGGGCGATGCCTTCGGTTATGCGGTGTGGCCGGTAACGCGCACCGCCATCGAAACATTAATCGCGCCGATGGCCGTTGGCAAAAACGAAGACGATATCGACGCACTGATGAATGACCTGCAACGCAAGCTGCACATCGTCGGCCGCACCGGCCCGGTGGTGTACGCGATGTCGGGGCTGGACATCGCGCTGTGGGACATCGCCGGCAAAAAGGCGGGCAAGCCGCTGTCCACGCTGTTGGGCGGTTCGAGCCGCACCCACGTCTCTGCCTACGCCAGCCTGGTGCGCTACGACGATGCTGAACTCGTGGCGCGCAACGCCAAGGCTGCTGTCGCGCGCGGCTTCAAGGCCATCAAGCTGCATGAAACCTCGGTCGCGCACGTTAAAACCGCGCGCGAGGCTGTCGGCCCGAACATCAAATTGATGATGGACACCAACTGCCCGTGGACGGCGGATGAAGCGCTTGCCGTCGCCGCCGAAGTGCGCGAATACGATCTGCTGTGGCTGGAAGAACCGGTGTTTCCGCCCGAAGATTTCGCGGGCCTTGCGCGTGTGCGCCGCGGCGGCGGTGTGGCCATCGCCGCTGGTGAAAACGCCATCAGCCTGACCGATTTTCGCGCCATGTTCGACGCGCGCGCGGTGGATTTTGCGCAGCCGAGCGTCACCAAAATCGGTGGTGTGAGCGAAATGATGCGCATCGCGCGTCTGGCGCAATCGCGCGGCGTGACGCTGGTGCCGCACTCGCCCTACTTCGGCCCCGGCCTGCTCGCCACCGTGCATATGGCTACGGCCTTCGAGCACGAAACCATGGTCGAATATTCGTTCGTCGAACTCGGCGCCAGCCCGCTCGGCGATGCGATTGAAATTATCGATGGACGGATCAAGGTGCCGACCGGCCCCGGCATGGGGCGCGATCCGGATGCGGAGATTATTGCGCGCTACAAGGTGGATTGAGCGGGTCGTTGAGGGTGTGCTACACACGCCAGCCGCCTGAAAACCATGATTATTTCTGCCGGCACTGCGGAAAAGTCTGTTCGAAAAAGTCAGTTCGTTGATGTGCCGCGGATTATGATGCAGAATAGTGTTGGTGCCGTGACGGTCGCGGCCTCTGCGTCATTTATAACCAAAATCGACTACTGTAGGAGGAAACATGACCATTCGCAAAATTCTATTGATGGGCATGGCTGCAATCGGTATTGCAGCCTTGGGGTTGGTTGCACCAGCCACATCGCAGGCGCAGCAGCCGGCTGCAATCGCCATCGACAACGATGACATCGGCGGCGTGGTCTCCGGGCCAAAGGGGCCGGAAGCCGGCGTCTGGGTGATCGCGGAAACGCGCGATCTGCCGGTGCGGTTCATCCGCATCGTCGTCACCGACGATCAGGGCCGCTACGTCATCCCCGATCTGCCGAAAGCCAATTACGACATCTGGGTACGTGGTTACGGCCTTGTCGATTCGCCCAAAGTGAAGAGCGTGCCCGGCAAGTTGATTAACCTGAAAGCCGTGCCCGCGCCGAACGAAACGGCCGCCGCGCAGTATTACCCCGCGATCTATTGGTACTCGATGATGAATATCCCGGAGGCCAGCGTGTTCGGCAGCAAGGAAGCGCCTGCGAACATCAAGCTCACCGACTATCTCAACCTCATGAAGAACAACGGCTGCGTCGGCTGCCACCAGCTCGGCCAGTTGTCGACCCGCACGATTCCGAAGTTCCATCTCGACGGCAAGACGCACCAGGACGCGTGGATCCGCCGCATCCAGTCCGGACAGGCGGGCGAGAACATGGTGCTCCAGGCTGCGGGCCAGTTGGGCGGCATGCCGTTCAAGTACCTCGCCGACTGGACCGAGCGCGTGGCGAAGGGCGAGTTGCCTTCTGTCAAGCCGACCCGGCCGCAAGGCGTCGAGCGCAACATCGTGGTTACCCTGCGCGATTGGCACAACGACAAACAATATTTGCATGACCTGATCGCCAGCGACCGGCGTTTTCCGACGGTCAACGCCTACGGCCCGCTCTACGGGCAGTGCGAACACGCCTGTGATGACATGCCGATGCTCGATCCGGTAAAGAACGTCGCGACCAATATGGTGTTACCGACCACACCCGACATGCCGTTGGCCCTGGGCCCAGGTAATGCAGGCTCGGTCAAGATTCTGATGCCCTCGGCCTATTGGGGCGAAGAAAATATCTGGAACAGCCGTGCCAACAACCACAACTCGATGTTCGACCGCCAGGGCCGCCTCTGGCTCGCGGCCACGGGTCACAAGCCGGACAACCCAGACTTCTGCAAAAAAGGATCGAAGCATCCTTCCGCTGTCGAGTTTCCGCTCAACGGCACCAATCGCCGCGTGACTATGTACGATCCAAAGACCAAAAAATACACCGCCTATCAAACCTGCTTCGGCTCGCACCATCTGCAATTCGGTTATGACGCCAACGAGACGCTGTGGATGAGCACCGGCGGCGGCGGCGGCAATGTCGGCTGGATCAACACCAAGTTGCTGGACGAAACCGGCGACATTGAAAAATCACAAGGCTGGACCGCGCTGGTGCTCGACACCAATGGCAACGGCCAGCGCGACGAGTACACCGAGCCGGGCAAGCCGCAGGAGCCGGGCAAAGACATGCGCATCGGCGCAACGTTCTACGCCGTGATGCCCAGCCCGGTCGATGGTTCGGTATGGGGCTCGCTGCGCGGCAACCCCGGCGCCGTGGTGCGCATTGATCCGACCAAAAATCCGCACAAGGCGCTGGCCGAGATCTACAACGTGCCGTTGCCCGGCTTCGGCCCGCGCGGCGGCGATATCGACTTGCAGGGCCGCGTGTGGGTCTCGCTGGCGAGTGGCCACATGGGCGTGTTCGACCGTCGCCTTTGCAAAGGCCCGCTGAATGGCCCGAAAGCCACCGGCAACCACTGCCCCGAAGGCTGGGCGTTCCACCAGTATCCCGGCCCGGGCTTCAAGGGCATCGGCGAGAACAGTGCCGAAGCGAGCTACTACTCGTGGGTAGACCACCACAACACCTTCGGTCTGGGCAACGACATTCCGATGTCCACCGCCAACCTGATGGACGGCCTAGTCGCCCTCAAGGACGGCAAGATGATCTCGATGATCGTGCCCTATCCGCTCGGCTTCTACGCCAAGGGCTTTGACGGCCGTATCGACGACCCGAAGGCCGGCTGGAAAGGCCGCGGCCTGTGGGCCGCCAACGGCGATCGCACACCGTGGCTGATTGAAGGCGGCAAAGGCACCAAGCCGCTGGCCGCGCATTTCCAACTCCGGCCCAATCCGCTGGCGCACTGACCTACCGGCGGCGCGAGCACTACGCAAGTAGCGCCATCGCGCCGCCGCACCCGTTCAGGGAGGATCGATGGATTTCATTCTCGATTACATTTCTGTCAACACGTTCTGGACCATACTGTTCATGGTGCATGCGTTGCTGGCGGTAGCGCTGCTCGGTGCGTTGACGCACCAGGCCGCCGCCGTGCTTGCACCGCCGCGCGCTGGCGCCCCAAGCAGTTTCGTCAAACGCTTTCGCTCGGTATCGGGGCCCAGCTATGCTGTCGCCGTGTGTGTGTTGTGGGTGCTAACGTTCATCCTCGGCGGCTGGATTTACGCCAAGTACCGCATCTACGTACGCATCCCGATTGAACAGGAAGGCTTCTATAAGACGCTCGGCGCATTCGAGTTAAAAGAGCACTTCACCACCATTGGCCTCGGATTTTTGCCGTTCTACTGGCATCTGTGGAAGAACGCGCGCAACACCGCCTTTGACAGTGCGCGCAAATGGCTGACGGTTGTACTCGCGGCGATATGCTGGTATGCGTTCCTGACCGGCCACATCCTCAATAACGTACGGGGCTTCGGACTATGAACGCGACTACTGAAACCCCGGCCTCTTCACGTTTTGGCGCATTCGCGTTGGTGTTCGGTATTTGTTTTGCCGTTTTGTATGTGATCTGCGATATGGCGGCGCTGCCGTTATTTACCTATCACCCCGGAACCGACCGTATCGATTTCGGCTTCGCGCCAGCGCGCCGCGATGAAGGCCCGGCGATGTACTGGTATGGCTGGCTCGCCAGTTCCGCGCTGGGCGCGTCTCTTTTTGGCATTCTCGCCGCCCAGCTGCCGGAGAACATCCGCGGCAAAATTCCGTCGGCGCTGGCTTGGATCGTGCCCGTCGTGCTGCTGCCCGTGTTGCTGTATTCATTGAAGTTCTACTGGCGGTGGTAACGGCTGCGTGGCTTCAGTCCCCCGCAGCCGGTTCCCCCATTAGCGTCATTTACATTATTTCATGCGTTCGGAGGTCCATATGCTTATTCGTGCAATTGCGCTAACCATCGGTGTGGTGGCGGCGACTCAGGCCTTCGCCGGCGGCGATGACTACGACGCCGCCAATGATGTCAAAGGCGCGGGGCCCGCTTACTTCG
>CAMDDY010000038.1 GCA_945893125.1 Bordetella parapertussis | reverse complement strand
GCGCATCCTTATGCACCGTGGTGTTGCCGGTGGTGGTTGATTTGCCCACGGTCTTGCCGGAATTATCCATCGTGCGCGTGGTGTTGCCTTGGGTAACGGATTTGCCCACGGCCTTGCCCGACTTGTCGTAATGTTTGGTGGTGTTGCCTTGCTTCACCGATTTGCCGGCGCTGCTGCCTGTCTTGCTGGTGTGCCGGGTGGTGTTGCCCTGCGTGGTGGAGCGTCCGGCGCTGCTGCCGCTGCTGGTGGTGTGTTTGCTGGTAGTCGATTTGGAAGTGCTGGACGCGGCAGGCGCCAGTGCAGGGAGCGCTATCAAGGACACGATGGCAAGCGATGCCGCGATTTTTGTAATGCCGCGAATCTTTATTTGTTTCATGTTTTCCTCACTTTTGATTGTATGGCTGGATCATTATTCACCACGACCTCCCACGGAGTCAATCTGACACCATACGCCGTATGTCCAGAACGGCCTTACATCAGGCAGTAACGGCAGTAACCGAATAATTCTTTAGCGGCGCGATATCAGCGTGTGCGCGACGCCATCACCGCCTTGCGCACGAAGGCTTTTTTCTCGGCCGGATTCTGAATTTCGTCGGAGATCAGTAAATAAAGCTCCACCTCGTCACGTGCCTTGGCGGCGGCACGTCTGATCACGACGCCGGCGACCGCGCCGATATGCCGCGCGAGTTCGGTTTCCGCCCGTTGCAATACCTCTGGTGCAAATTTGGACGAAGGGGTTTGCGGGCGAGTGGTGGCGCCGGTGTGGGCGGGCGGCTGTGTGATGGGGGGCGAGGTGCGCTCTTCGTTGGCGAATTTTTTCAGAAACGCGGCGCGCGTTTTTTCGTCATCGATATCCTGAGCGACGATATTGCACAGTTCGGCGATCGTGGCCGCCTTGCGCGTTGCGTTGCGCACCAGTACCGGCGCAATGGGGCCGATATGCAGCGAGGCCTCCGTTTCAATGCGCTTGATCAAACCGCTGTCGAATGTAATGGTTGTGGTCGCGGCGGGGGTGGTGACGGGTTGCGTCGCGGGCTGTCCAACCGACATTGTGTTTACGCGTTGCGTAATATCCGCGGCGCGCACGCGCCCGGTAGTGGTATCTGCGGCGCCGCCGCCGCACGTACCGGCAACCCCCAGGCGCGCGAGAAAATCCGCCGTGTGTTGCGGGCGCTCGTCTTCGTGGGGCTTTAACGCCCAGTCGATGGCGTCCAGCACCTCGGCCGTATAGCGGCCCAAGGGCAGCAGCGCCGATGCGGGAACCATGTCGTCCTTGCGAATACGCGCCGAGGCTTCCACGGGTTTGTTGCCGGTTACCATCCAGTACATCACGCCGCCCAGCGCGTAGAGATCGCTCCACGGGCCTTGTTTGCCGTTGGCGTGATATTGCTCGAGCGGCGCGTAACCGGGCGACACCATCGCGGTCATTTCCTGATTGCCGGTGACTTCGCGCGCCGATCCAAAATCGAGCAGCACCGGACTGCAGTCGGCGCGTATGCTGATATTGGCCGGCTTGATGTCGCGGTGCAGATAGCCGGCTTTATGCACCACGCCCAGCCCGCCGAGCAGCGGCAATACTATGTCAAATAGTGTTTGTTGTTGCAGCGGACGATGCGTATTGATCCAGGTGTGCAGCGGTTCACCTTCGACAAACTCCATCACCATATAGCCGGTGTGATTGCCCTCGAAAAAACGCATTACGCGTACAATATTCGGATGCCGGAATGACGCCAGCGTGCGCGCTTCATCCAGAAACCGGCGCAAGCCCCAATCGTATGTTTCGACGTCTTCCGGCGTGCGCGCGGCAATCGAATGATCCGCCGCGCGTACCGCGAAATCCACCGGCAGGTATTCCTTTAGCGCCACCTTCAGATTGAGATTGACATCCGTCGCCAGGTAGGTGACGCCAAAGCCGCCCACGCCGAGCACGGATTCCACGCGATACTCGTTGATGACATAACCCGCCGGCAGTGCGTTGTGGGTGCTGCTCATGAGGATTTGACGGGTTTGCCGGCGTTAGCCCTTATTGATGAGATCGATGGCCTTGGCGAGGCTGCGCCGCATGCGATTGAATGATTTGCCGAGCGTCGCCACTTCATCCTTGCCGGCTTCGTTGAACTCGGCGATATTCATGTCGCCGGTGCTGATCTTGTCGGCGGCCTCGGACATGCGGGTGATCGGCTTGACGATCAACAGGCTCATCATCACGTTCAATATCACGAACAACGCAAGGAATACCGCCGACAGGGAAATCATGAAGGTGTAGAACGCGCGATTGGCGTTTTGAATCGGCAGCGACATGGGCACCGATACGATTTGAGCGCCGATCACTTCCATGTGTTTCCAGCCGAAGCCGTTGTTCGGGCCATAAATTTTGACCATCGCGGGCGGCGCTTCCGCCGCCGTGGTGTGGCAGGCGAGGCAGGCTTTATCCTTGATCTGAAAGGCGCGCGCGAGGTAGAGCGACTGGCCGGTGGGGGTGTCGCGCACGCCGCTGATTTCGCCGCGATCGGGCGCATTGCGGAACGCATTCACGATGTCGGTTTCCCATTCCACCGCCTTGTTGCGCGGATTGGTCGGGTTCAGCGCGGCTTCCTTGTAGGAATAGTCCGCGTACTTTTGACGCAGCGCGGCCATGATTTCGGTGGCCGAATAGGCGGGGACGCTTTGCGGATGAAATATGTCATCGCTGTACGGAATCAACGGGCGTAATTGCTTGGTCGTATAGCCGCGCATCGACAGCGCGGCTTCCATCATCACGCCCGCGTTGCGCAGCACTTCATCGCGCGCGTTCTTGTGCAGCAGATCGCGCGAAATGTACCCTGTCACGCCCAGTCCGATGGCAAACACCAACAGCAATACGAGGTTAAATTTGAGTCGCAGTCCCATGTGATTTTCCCCTGTCAGTCGTTTGTGTCATCTGTGTCACTTGCCGCGTGAACTCCTTACAAACTGCGTCAAAAGTATAGGCCTTCTTTTGAAATCCCGCTATTTAATCATGTCGTTATGAAAGTCATCCCGATGGCCCTTGCGCCGCGTCGAGCCCCGCCAGCCGGCCGAAGACAGCGCCCTTCAGTACCGAGGTGGCGCCCGTGTAGGTCTTGTAATACAGGCCGACGACTTCGCCCGCCGCGTATAGCCCCTTGATCGGCACGCCGTCCTGATTGAGCACTTGCGCGCGCGTGTTGACTTTGAGTCCACCGAAGGTCAGCACATTCGACGAGATCACCGGGTAGGCCTGGTACGGCGGTTTGTCGAGCGCGCGCGCCCAGTTGGATTTTGGCGGCGTCAGACCTTGCGCGGCTAGATGATCGAGTTCCAGCGGTTTGAAGGGGCCCGCGACGCAGGCGGCGTTGTAGTCGCGCACGGTTTGTTCAAGTAGGGCGGGTGGAATTTTTAACTTTCCCGCGAGTTCGGCCACGGTGGCGCCGGTAATCGGCGGCTGATCGCTACGCAAGCCCAGCTTGTAATTGGGCACGTCATTGATCTTGTCGTCGAGGATGGTGTAGGCGATGCCGTTGGTCTGGTTGAAAATCTTGCGCGTGATGGATTCATACACGGCGTCCACCGTGCCGGGCGCTTCGTCGGTGAAGCGCTGGCCTTCCTGATTAACGAGGATGCCGTAGGGGAAGATGAATACCGAGGGCTCGGGCTTGCCGGAGCGCGGATCAATCGGCTCGGCGTGGTAGCTGCCGAAATCACCGCAGGGTGCTGCGCCGATGTCGAGCGCCATGCGGATGCCTTCGCCCTTGTTGTAATAGCCGCCGCGCGCCACCGGGCGCAGATACACCGCGCGCGGGCCGATGTAGCGCGTCTGCATTTCGGCGTTGCCCTCGAAGCCGCCGCAGCCGAGGATGATTTTTCCCATGAAATGTTGCGGATGGCCGTGTTTGTCGTTGGCGACGAGGCCGGTCACCGCCCCGTGTTCGCTGCGCATCAGGGTGGTGGCGGTGGTCTCGTAGAAAAACTTCACACCGCGTTTTTCAGCGGCTACGGCCAGCGCTTCCAGCAGCACGAGGCCGCCGCCGATGGGCAGCAGACGCGGCTGCGATTTGGTTAAAAATTGCGTCGGCAGAAAATCAAATTTCACGCCGAAGGTTTTGAGCCACAGCACGGTGGGGCCGCAGCCGTTGGCGAAGGCGGCGATCAATTCCGGGTCGGCGAAGGAGAGCGTTTTGACGATGGCGGGCCAGGTGTCGTACGCTTGGGTGGTGTGCTTGACCAGCTCCGGATCGAGATAACCGCCGCCGTTTTCCGCGAGGTGGGTTTCAAAGTCGTCAGTGACTTCGGTTTCGCTTTTCATGCGCAGATAGGCATCGGTGTAGCGCGTGTTGCCGCCGCGCTCGTCAATGGGCGCGCGTTCGAGTACGGCGACGCGCGCGCCTTTTTCGGCTGCGGATACGGCGGCGGACAGGCCGGCGATGCCGCAGCCGGCGACTACCACGTCGAATGAGTGCGAGGTGATGCTCACGGTTGTTCTCCTTCCTGGGGCGAATGCACGTCAACTTCCTTGACGCAGATTAACGCGGATTTCCGCAGATAAACCGCGAAAAATAATCTGCGTTCATCTGCGTGAACCTGCGTCAAAGGTCTTTGATGTTTTCTGGCGCTACAATAGGCGAGTTTACCCTCACTAGGAACCACTGAATCATGGTCATGCGCATCTGGCACCAGAGTTTTACCGTATTGCAGGATTTGCCCGCCTACAACGACGCGCTTGCGGCGCACTTTAAAAAGGTGGCGCGGCCCGACACGACGATCGTGATGCACGGCATGGCGGAGGGCACGTACCCGACCAACTATCCCGGCACCGACATTTGTTTTGACGTGATTCAGCGCCTGCACGCGCCGCAGTTTTTGATGGCGGGCATCGCGGCCGAAGAGGCGGGCTTCGACGCCTACGCCATCAGCAGCATCCCCGACATCATGCTGCGTGAAACGCGGGCCTCGGTGAATATCCCGGTGGTGGGTTATGGCGAATCGGCGATGCTGTTCGCCTGCACGCTGGGCGAAAAATTCGGCATCCTCAATTTCATCGAGGGCATGGCTGGGCAATTGGCGGACAACGCACATCGTTACGGTCTTGGCAGCCGCTTTGTCGCGGCGCGCCAGGTGGGCTTTACCTTTGCCGATGTGTTGAAGGGTTACAGCAACCCGGCCGAGTTGATCGAGCGCTTCAAGGTGTCCGCCCGCAAGATGATTGCCGATGGCGCGGACGTGATTATTCCCGGTGAAGCGCCGCTGTGCGTGCTACTGGCGAAAAATGGCGTGAACCGCGTGGACGATGTGCCGGTGATGGATTCGCTGGCGGCGTGGATCAAGATGGCGGAATCGTTGGTTGATCTCAAACGCACGAGCGGTTTGTCGCCTTCGCGTCGCGGCTACTATCAGGCGATGGCGCCGCGCGCGCGGTTGAAGGAATTGCTGGCGTTTTACGGGCAGGCGCGATTGGCGCCTAAATCGTGAGGGGTGAGGCGTGAAGCGTGAGGCGTTGGTGATATATCGGTACCTGCTTTCGGGCGTGCTGTCGCTGAGCGTGGCGCAGGGGGCGTTGGCGCAGAATTATCCGGTGAAACCCGTGCGCATCATCGTGCCGTTCGCGGCGGGTGGCGGCACGGACCTGATCGCGCGTACGTTGTCGCAACGCCTGACGGAAGCGCTGGGATACACCTTCGTGGTGGAAAACCGCGGTGGCGCGGGCGGCGTGATCGGCGCGGAGATGGTTGCCAAATCGGCGCCCGACGGTTACACGCTGGTGATCGGTTCACCCGGTTCGATGACGATCAATCCGAATCTAACGGCGAAAATGCCGTATGACACGCTGCGCGATTTTGCGCCGGTGTCGCTCGCCACCATCAGCCCCTTTGTGCTGACGGTGCATCCGTCGCTGCCGGTGAAAAACCTGAAGGAGTTCATTGCGTTGGCCAAAACGCAGCCGGGCCGATTGAATTACGGCACCTCGGGTAACGGTTCGGTGGCGCACTTGTCCACGGAATACCTGAAATCGCTGGCGAAAATTAATCTGGTGCATGTGCCGTACAAGGGCAGCAGCCTCGCGTTGACCGACACGCTGGCCGGACAATTGCAAGTCCTGTTCGATAATTTGCCGGTGGTGCAGCCGCATGTCAGGAGCGGCAAGTTGCGCTTGATGGGCGTGGGCACGCAGAATCGTTCCGCGTTGATTCCACAGGCGCCGACCATCGCGGAATCCGGCGTGGCGGAATTGGCGGCTTTCGAGGCGAGCACCGCGTTCGGCGTGCTGGCGCCGGCGAATACACCGTCCGCCATCGTGAATCGGTTGAGTCAGGAGATCACGCGTATTCTGCAAAATCAGGAGGTCAAGGATCGTCTGGCGTCGCAAGGCCTTGAAGCGGTCGGCAGCACGCCGCAACAATACGATGCGCACAATCGCGCGGAGCTGGCGAAATACGCGCGCATCGTGAAGTCGGCCGGCATCAAAATCGAGTGACGCATCGCATGTTCCGGCGCGCCGTTTTCTGGCTGAGCGTTCTGCTCTTCAGCGGCGCTGCGGGTGCGGCCGGCGCGGCGGAATATGAATACGAGGGGCCGAATCCGCCGCGTTATGTGGCGCCGCGCGCGCAAGACGCGCGTCCGCGCATGGCGCTGGTGCTGGGCAGCGGCGGGCGACGCGGCTTTGCGCACGCCGGTGTGCTGCGCGTGCTGGAGTCCGAGGGCATCAAGCCCGACCTGATCGTCGGCGTGAGCATCGGTTCGATCATCGGCGCGATTTACGCCGCCGGGGCGAGTGCCGCCGAGGTGGAGCAACTCGCGCTGAATCTCGATCTGGGCGACTTGCGCGATTTATCCTGGGTGCATTGGGGACAGGTGCGCGGGCAGAAGTTGGAGAATTTCGTCAATGCGCGCGTGGGCCATCGTCCGCTAGAAGCGCTGGGGCTGCGTTTTGCCGCGGTGGCAACACGACAACACGATGGTGCGGCGCAAATATTCAACAGCGGCGACACGGGCGCTGCGATACGTGCATCGAGTGCGGTGCCGGGCCGGTTTTATGCCGTGCATATCGCGGGCGTGACCTATGTGGATGGCGACGTCGCAAGCCCGGTGCCGGCACGCGCGGCGCGTACGCTGGGCGCCGACGTGGTGATTGCGGTGGATATTTCCGCGCGTCTCGAAAACGTGCCGAAACGGGTGCCGGAAGAGTGGGTAAAACTGGATCGCGAACGGCGCAAGCGCATCGACGCGGAACTTGCGTACGCGGATGTGATGATTCATCCCGATTTGGGTTACCGCGCCGGCACGTCCGAGGAATACCGCAAGCGCGTCATTGCCGCAGCGGCGGAGGCCACGCGCGCCGCGTTGCCGCGAATCCGGGCGGCGATGGCGCCGGGTGCGGCGAAGCGTGCGGTCGGTGCTGCGTCTTCAACGCCGTCCGCGGTGGCGCCGGCGGTGCGATAACTGAGACCGAGAAGTGTTATAAGTGTTTGTTTTTAAAGATAAAGTTATATTCATATTTTTCGGCTGTCTCGGTGCGTAGCGTCTGTTGCATACGCAAGGCGGTGTCAATGCCGCTGTAGTAGCCCGGCACCGCGCGCACAAACTCAAAGCCCAGCGCCGCATAAAAAAACCGTGCGCCCGGATTGTTGGCGCGCAATTCGAGTTGCATATCGGCCATGCCCGCAGTGCGCGCGGATTGTTCCAGCCACGCGACTAGCGCGCGACCAATGCCGTTGCGCTGCCGCGTCGCGTTGACCGCGAGCAGACTCAGATGCATGCGGGTATCGCCGAATTCAGCGATCGCGAATCCTTCGATGCGGTTGTTGATTACCGCCACGACGATGCAGACTTCGCGATGCCGCATCGCGCGCGTGACACGCGCCGGATCCCAACTCCAGCCGCGCAGGCCCACTTCGATCAGACAACGCGACATCACGGCGATGCAGTGTGCATCACTGTCTCGGGCGAGGCGTATCAACGGGGCGACCATGACGTATATTACCAATAAAACGGCAACCGTAACTCGTAGCGTGCGCCATGCGCACGACAAACCAGACGGATGCACAGGCCTGCCTGCCGATGCAACTCATTACATCAACGCAGCGTGTTGTCGTGCGCATGGCGCACGCTACGTGTGTAGCACTACCTGGATAAATCAGGCTTTGCTCTTGGGAATGAACTTCAGCGCCACACCGTTGTTGCACCACCGCTCGCGCGTGGGTTGCGGCCCATCCTCGAACACGTGGCCTTGATGCCCGCCGCACTTGGCGCAGTGATATTCGGTGCGCGGCAAGATCAACTTGTAATCGGTTTTCTTCGCAAACGCGCCGGGGATGGTGGTGAAAAAACTCGGCCAGCCGGTACCGGATTCGTATTTCATCGCGGAGGTAAAGAGCGGCAGATCGCAGCCCGCGCAGACAAACACACCGGGGCGTTTTTCGCCGTTGAGCGGACTGGCGCCCGCGCGCTCGGTGCCTTCGTCGCGCAGCACGTCGTAGGCTGCCGATGACAAGCGTTTGCGCCACTCGTCCTTGCCGAGCTTCAGCGGCGGCGTTGCGGTGACTACCGGCGTGCCGTCGGCCAGCAGCGCCTTCCAGTTTTTTTGCATGTCCTCGACGGCTTTCTTGTCCATCGACTGCGCAAAAGCGTCGCGCCCCGCCCATGCGCCCAAGCCAACCAACGCTGCAATGCCCTGAATAAATCCCCGTCTTTCCATGTGTCCCCCTGTAACCAGTAAGTTCAGACTCAGACCGCCGGCGCCGGTAGAGATTCCCGGCGCGGCGGTATTGCGCTTATTTCAGAGCCTTGGTCGTGCCTTGGGCCAGATACTTACAGCGTATTTTCAGAGCCGAATATGACCGTACATTCGCTGGACAATACGCCGCCATTGCCCTGCGCCAAGGCTACGTCGCAGCCCTTCACCTGCCGCTGGCCGCATTCGCCGCGCACTTGGCGGATGGCCTCGATCATCACCAGCAGGCCATACATGCCGGGGTGGCAATAAGACAAGCCGCCGCCGCTGGTGTTCACCGGCAGTTTGCCGCCCGGCGCGATGGCGCCGTCGGCTACGAAGCGTCCGCCTTCGCCCTTGGGGCAAAAGCCCAGGTCTTCGAGAAACAAGATCGGCGTGATGGTAAACGCGTCGTAGAGTGACAGCATCTGCATGTCGGACGGTTTCAGCTTCGCCGCCGCGTAGGCTTGCGCACCGGATTCTTTCGCCGCGCTCACCGTGAAATCCGGCATGCTGGAAATATTGGCGTGCGACAGCGATTCGCCCGTGCCCAGCACATACACCGGTTTTTTCTTCAACGATTTCGCGCGATCCGCGCGCACCATCACGATTGCGCCGCCGCCATCCAGCACCAGGCAGCAATCGCGCACCGTGAACGGAAAACTCACCATGCGCGCGTTCAGCACTTGTTCGATGGTGAGCGGTTCTTTTTCCCATGCCTTGGGGTTCAGCAGCGCCCATTGGCGCGCTGACACCGCCACCTCGGCGAGTTGTTCGCGCGTGGTGCCGTATTGATGCATGTGACGCATCGCCGCCATCGCATACGCCGTGCTCGGCATGAACGGGCGATAGGGTGATTCAAACGGATTGAAGTCGCGTGGGCTTGCAGCGGCGCGCGATACCGAACGCTGCGTGCTGCCGTAGGCGATCACCGCCACATTGCACAGCCCCAGTTGCAACGCGGCTTGCGCATGCGCCACATGCGACATGAACGACGAGCCGCCGATGATGGTGCCGTCAAAATATTTCGGCTTGATGCGCAGATATTCGGCGAACGCCATCGGCCCCATGCGCACCTGCGTGGCGGCGACGAACAGGCCATCGACATCCTTCAACGTCAAGCCGCAATCTTCCAGCGCGCGCATCGTGGCCTGCGCCATCAGATCCATTGGTTGCGTGCCCGGCGCCATTTGGCCGAGGTCGGATTCCGCTGCGCCGACCACGGCAACGCTGCCGCGTTGCAATCCCGCGAGATTGGGGTTGCTCATTTCGATCCCCCGGTGGACGTAACTGCGGGCGTAAACACAGGATAGGGCGCGGCCTTGTCGGTGCCGGGGAACACGCGGAATTTAACCCGCATGCCGATCTTGACCTGCATCGCATCAAGGTCTTCCACGCGGCTCATCATGCGAAAGCCTTCGTCGAGATCGATCATCGCCACGTTCAGCGGCGGCTCGCCTTTATAGTGAACGGCCGTGGTGGTGTACACCGTGCCGAGTCCCTTCGACACACGCCACTCGATATTTTCGCTGCCGGTGACGGGCGCATAGGCGCGCGGGTAAAAAAACGGTTTGTTGTCGTCAAGACACACCTGATAGGCAAGCTCACCTTTGGCGAGATGCGCCTGAAATACGCCGAGCGGCGATTTTTCCAGCAGACTGGACATGGATTTTCCTTCGTGAAAAATTACAGAGAGTATGAAACCAGCGCAATGATTGTAATGCCGATGGTAGCCGCATGACCAGTGCCGTGCGGTATGCGTAGGCATGTGGCGAAATTTCGTATGCGCCATGCGGGCTATAATAAAAATCAGCGCCGAACGCACGAAGTGATATCAGCTAGTCCAATCAACGGCGTGGTGCGCGCGTGGTACGGAGGAGGGGGAATCCGATGTTGGATCTGATCATTCGTAACGGTCTCGTTATCGACGGCACTGGCAGCGCTGGCCAACGCGTCGACGTGGCGGTGCAGGGTGGCCGTATCGCCGGCATCGGGAACATCGACGCGGGCAGCGCACAGGCCATCGACGCCTCCGGCGCGGTGGTGTGTCCGGGATTTATCGATCCGCACACGCACTATGATGCCCAGGTTACGTGGGATCGCCTGCTCGGCGCGTCGGCGGAGCATGGGGTCACTACCGTGCTGATGGGGAACTGCGGTGTCGGGGTTGCGCCCTGCCGGGCCATCGACCGCGAGCTGCTGATTCAGGATCTGGTCAATGTGGAAGGGATGTCGGCCGAAGTACTGTCGGCAGGCATCGATTGGATGTGGGAGTCATTTCCACAATATCTCGATGCCATTTCCCGCAAGGGCAGCGGAATCAATCTCGCGTTCCTCGCGCCGCTCGCGCCGTTGCGCACCTGGGTCCTCGGCGGGCAAGCAAACGAGCGGCCGGCGACGGCGCAGGAAACGCACGCCATCGCAGGATTGCTGCGCGAGGCACTCGAGGCCGGCGCGTTCGGCTTTTCCACTACCGCGATTCCTGGACACATAGGACACCATGGCAAGCCGCTCTCCGCTCGCCTGGCGAGCCACGAGGAGTTGCGTGCTTATTGCGGCGTACTAAAGGGGCTCAACCGGGGCATCATCGAGCTTGCGCTCACCAAACGGCATGGCTATTTTGCCGAAGACGAGTATGAACTGCTGGAACTCCTCGTGAATGCATCCGGGCGCAACGTGAGCTGGCTTTCCATGCACAACCTCGCCGACATTGCGGACAATGTTCAACAGGTTCTCAAGCGAGTGGAGCCTCTTATGCGGCGCGGTGCGATGCCGCAGATACTGACGCGGCCCCTGATTGCCGAAATGTCGTTGAAGCGCCCTTTTCATTTTGGCGAGATTAGCGCGGCAAAAGGGTTGTTTGATCAAAGCTCCGAGCGGCAGATGGAGATTTATGCCGACCCGGCGTTTCGCTCGGCATTTCGCGCCGAACTCAAAGAGGGACGGAAATTCTCCAGGCAACCGCCCACAGTCGGGGTGATGCAGGTTGGCAGCCCGGCACTGCGCCATCTGGTCGGGCGCAGCATGAGCGACATCGCCGCCGAGCGCGGCTGCGATCCGCTCGATTGCCTGTTCGACATTGCCGTCGAGGACAAGCTGGAGACGGTTTTTTTTCTGCCGCGAGCCAACACCGACCAGGCGCGCATCGCCGAGGCACTGCGCGATTCAGCGCATAGCCTGCTGGGGCTTTCCGATGCCGGCGCGCACGTGGACATGATGTGCGAGGCCGGCTATGCGACCTATCTGCTCGGTCACTGGGTGCGCGAGCAAAAGGCGCTCACGCTGGAGCATGCGGTGCAGCGCCTCACCTCGGAACCGGCCGATTACTTTGGTATCGCCGGGCGCGGCCGATTGGTGCCGGGCGCCGCTGCGGATATCGTGGTGTTCGACCCGCAGACGGTGGGGTCGCCCGCTCGCCCCACGCTGGTACACGACCTACCGGCGGGCGGCGGCAGAATGGTAGCCAAGGCGCAGGGCATACGCTGTGTCGTGGTCAATGGCACGACCCTCTATCGCGACGGCGTACACACCGGCGCTTACCCTGGGCAAGTGCTGCGTTCAGCCTGAGCTGCCGCTGCCCAACGCGAATTTACGCCGCCGTATCGATCGCCACTTCATCGCCTTCCACGCGGAAGCGGTGCGGATGCTGATCCGAAACCCACTCGGCGAATTCGACAATCTCCTGAAATTTCGGATCGTCATGCTTGACTACGCTGGGCTGGGCCCGGTGATTGATGTAGGCGGGCAGAAATGAAACACGTTCGATGCCTTTGCGGCTCATCACGGCCTTCGCGATCATGGTTTTGCGCGTGTGCGACGGAAAGTGATATTGCCCGTTGGGCGGCAGGCACTCCTTGTCGATCTGGTACCACACCAGATTCCAGTCGAAGATGCCGACCCCCGCGCCGAGTTGCGCCGCACCCGTCGTCATGAAATTACCGATGCTGTAAAAACACACCTTGCCTTTGTAGACTTCAATGGCCTTGATCGAGTGGGCGTGGTGCCCGAGTATCAGATCGGCCCCCGCGTCGATGGCTGCGTGTGCCACGGGTTGCTGGTAGGTGCAGATGGTTTTCGGCACGTGGCGCAATCCCCAGTGGATCGACACGATCACCACATCGGCCTGCTGCTTGGCGCGACGAATGTCATCCTCCATCGCCTTCACGTCACCGGGGTAGGCTTCGGTGATGACGCGCGGCGGCGTGCCGGGCTGGAATTCCTCGGGCGAGTAATACGTGTGTACACGCACCGGCGCGATGCCGGCCTTGCCGTCCGCGGCCGCCTGGCCATCGCGCAGCACGGAACAGTAGGACAATATCGCGATCGTCGCGCCGTTTCGCTTGATGAGGGCGGGCGCGCGCGCTTCGTCGCCATTCGCCCCCACGCCGATCACGGTTTTACCCATGCCGCGAAAGAGCGCGGCCGTGTCGATCATCGCGTCGGGCCCCCAATCCATGGCATGGTTGCTTGCCATCGAGACGACGTTGATGTGCGCGGCGTTCCACAACGACGCCATACTGGGCAAGACGCGCGAATGATTGCCGCTGGGGCCGTTGTCGTAATTCGGTTTGTAGCCTTTCTCCGAATAGGTGCGTTCGCATTGGCCCATGCAAATATCGGCTTGCGCCAGCACGGGCGCCACGAACTCGGCATACTGATCCGCCGGTGCATATACCGCGCCAATGTCGCCGACGGCCATCAGCGTGACGCTACCTTCCCTTTGTGTGCTCACTGAGATGCTCCTTTTCTATTCGGCTATTCCGCTATTCGGCTTTGGTGCCGGTCTCCCTGACGATCTTGCCCCAGCGTTCGATATCGGCGCGGATCTGCGCGTTGAATTCATCGGTGGTGCTTGGCGACGGATGCTGGCCCGCGCCACGCAGGCGCTTGATGCTGTCGGGGGACTTCAGCGCGCCCACCACCGCGGTATTGAGTTTGCGCACGATGTCACGCGGCGTCGCCGACGGAACAACCACCCCGTACCATCCGGTAAGATTAAGTTCCGGGTAGCCGGCCTCGGCGGCGGTTTCCACGTCGGGCAGTTCTTCGATGCGCTTGGGTCCGAGTGCCATCAGCGCGCGCAGGCGTCCCGTGCGGATGTGCGGTAGTGGTCCGGTCGGGTTCGGAAACATCACCTGTACGTGACCCGCGACCAGATCGGTAGTGGCGGGGCCGGAGCCTTTGTACGGCACGTTAATCATGTTGGTTTTGGTCAGTTGCTTGAACAGTTCCGCCAGCAACTGACCCGCCGATGACGGTGAGGCGAAACTCAATGCGCCCGGAGATTTTGCCGCGAGTGCCGCGAGTTCCCTAGCTGTCTTGACCGGAAGCGAATGATGCACAACCAGCAGCCAATTTTCGTCAGTGCCGCGCGACACCGCGGTAAAGTCCCGCAAGGTGTCGAACCCCGGGTTCTTGTAGAGGTGAGGATTGATTGCCAGCGTGCCGACGAACGCCAGCGTGAGGGTGTGCCCGTCCGGCGCGGCCTTGGCGCCTAGCGCCGTGCCGATATTGCCCTGCGCGCCGCCGCGATTGTCGATGATGATCTGCTGCCCGAGGGTCTCGATCATCTTCGCGGAGATAACGCGGGCAAAGGCGTCGGTTCCGCCGCCGGGCGGGAATGGCACCAAAAACCGTATGGGACGTTCCGGAAATCCCTGTGCCTGTAAGGCTGCGGCGGGCATGAGGGACGCGCACAAGGCGATAACGATCAATGCTCGGACCACTGCGATGTCTCCTTTACATTGTCACGCACCAGGTTACGGACGCCCTATTGCACTACTCGATTTTCGCGCCAGATTCCTTGACCACTCTGGCCCATTTCTCGGTCTCGGTGCGAACATACTCCTGAAGCTCTTCCGGTGTCGAGGGCATGAGATCAATCGCCTGCGCAATCAGCCCCGCCTTGATGTCCGGCTCCGCCATCGCCTTGCGCATTTCGGCATTCAGCCGGTCGATGATGGGGCGCGGCACACGCGCAGGCGCCAGCGCAGCGTACCACACGCTGGAGGTATAACCCGGCACGGCGGATTCATGAATCGTCGCTATCGTCGGCAGCATCGCCGAACGTTTCATCGAACTGACGGCAATCGGGCGCAGCTTGTTGCTCTTGATGTGCGGGTATACGGGGCCGATGCCGGTCATCATGAACTGCGCTTCTCCGGAGATCAATGCAAGCATGGCCGGCCCGGCCCCTTTGTAGGCGAGCCGCGCGGTGTCGATGCCGGCCATCTTGTTCAGCAAAGCGGTGGCGAGAAACGTAATGCTCGCGCTCGACGCAAAATTCAGCTCGCCCTTTTTGCGTTTCGCCAGATCAATAAACTCGCGCATGTTCTTGGCCGGCAGCGCGGGATGCACCACCACCACGTTCGGCACATCGCCCACCATGGTGATGGAACTGAAATCCTTGTTGACATCGAAATTCACGTTCTTGTAGAGGCTGGGGTTGACCGTATGTGCGCTGGAGATGAAATAGATCACATGTCCATCAGGCTCCGCGCGGGCTACCAGTTCAGAGGCAATCAAGCTGTCGGCGCCAGCGCGGTTTTCCACCACGAAGGGCTGGCCGAACGCGGCGGTCAGACGCGGCGAAACCATCCGCGCAATGATGTCGGTGGCGCCGCCCGGCGCAAAGCCAATAATCACGCGCACCGGCTTGGCGGGATAGGTCTGCGCGACAGCGGGCAGCGCGGCGAGTGTCAGCGGCAATGAGGTGGCCAGCACGGCGATGCCGCGCCAAAAATGATGCTTGTGTTGCATGGGGTTCCTCCGGTGAGTGCGGCAAATTAGACCACGGAAAAGGCCCTTCGGCCACCGTGCCGCATAGCCGTTTTATCCTCAATCCGCCTTCGCCCCCGTGGCCTTGACCACCTTCGCCCAGCGCGTGATTTCTTCCTGCACATAGGCGTTGAACTGCTCCGATGTGTTCGACACGGCGGCCAAGCCGAGATTCGCGTAGTGCGCCTTGATCTCCGGCAACGCGAGGATGCGCACGGATTCGGCATTCAGTTTGGCCACCACCTCGCGTGGCGTAGCCGCGGGCGCGAACAGTCCCCACCACGGCATCAGCTCGAAACCGGCGACGGTTTCGCCGATGGTCGGCACCTCCGGCATCAATGGATCACGCCGTGCCGCGCTGATCGCGATCAGCCGCAACTTGCCGGCGCGGATGTGCGGCAGCGCCGCCGAGCCGTTGGAGAAAATCAGATCCAGTCGCCCGGCGAGGAGATCGATGGTGGATTGCGGGCTGCCCTTGTAGGTCACCAGCGTCATTTTTACGCCGGCGAGATGCTGGAACATCTCACCCGCGAGATGCGGCGTGGTGCCCATGCCCGCCGAGCCGTAATTGAGCTGCCCCGGTTTCGCCTTGGCGAGTGCGACGACATCTTTCACCGTTTTTACTGGCACCGAGGGGTGCATCACCAGAAAGAGATGCGCGTTCGCCACCAGCGTGATCGGCGCAAAATCGGTACGCGTGTTGTAGGGCATTTTCGCGTAGAGCGAGGCGTTGATCGCATGGGTGCCGACGGTGCCCAGGAGCAGCGTGTAGCCGTCCGGGGCCGCCTTCGCCACCAGATCCGATCCCACGTTGCCGGCGGCGCCGGTGCGGTTATCAACAATCACCGGCTGGCCCCAGGCCTCCGCCATCTTCTGCGCGATGGGGCGCGCGAGCACGTCGGCCACGCTGGCGGGTGGAAAGGGCGCGATGATGCGGATGGTTTTGGCGGGGAAGGTTTGCACAGAGCTTGTCGAAGCGATTTGCGCGTTTGCAGAGGTGGCGAACAGGGTGGTCAGTGCAATCGACACAGCGTGGCGCACCACCACGCGGAAAGTAGTTGTCATCGCGATGGTCATGGCTTCCAGATTTTAACGGCGCGCGAGCGGCGGATCGCGGCATCACGCGTGGCAAGCGGCATCGCGTGCGCGCGGGCGGTTGCGACGATAAGCCGGTCGGCGGGATCGCCGTGAAACGAGGCGGGCAGTGCGTCGAGGGCGAATACCACTTCGATATCCAGCGGCAAAACGATAATCACGCGCTCATCAGCCGCGCGCGCGAGCCATTCAGCGAAGGGCAGCGGCAACTCCAACCGCTGTTTGGCATGCAGCAGTTGCATTTCCCACAGGCTGATGGCCGGAAGAAATAATTCGCGACGTCCGGCTTTAACATCGAGCGCATCGCGCTCGGCACGGGAAAGCGGCGAACCCGGCGTGAGCCACCACACCCACATGTGCGTGTCGAGCACAACACTCAACGCAGCGCCTCGAAATCCCCGTCGCGCAGCACCGATTCCCCCGGCTTTGCCAGCAGGCGCCCGCCGAGCGCGCGCACCTGTTCCCACGGCTTTAATCCGCTGTGTTCTGAGGCGCGCGAAGGATTCAGGCGTACCACCACCTTGCCGCGGCGTGTAATGGCGACCGGCTTGCCGGTTTCCTCCACTTGGCGGATGATTTCCAGGCAGTGGTGTTTGAACTCGGTAACGGAGATGTCCATGTTGTTATTGTAAATGGCCATATTTGAAAACTCAAGAGACAGCGTGTTCTCAAACACCGCGAATCACAATTTTGCCAAAGTGCTTGCGCCCGGCAAGATAGTCGTACGCCGCGCGCGCCTCGCCAAACTCAAACTGTTTATCGATGATCGGTTTAAGCTTCGCCTGCGTCACCGCGCGGTTCATCGCCTCGAACATTTCGCGACTGCCCACCTGAATGCCATGCACGTGCGCCCGCTTGGCGAGTATCAGGCGCGGGTTGACTTGCGCTTCGGCGGCGAGATTGCCGATCAGATACAGCCCGCCGCCCATGCGCAGCGACAGCAGTGATTTCGCAAAGGTGCCCGGGCCGCCCAATTCAACGACGTGATCGACGCCCTCGCCATCGGTCAACTTTTTGACCTCAAGCTCCCAGTCGGGGTTGGCGCGGTAGTTGACGACATCGGTAAAGCCCATCGCCTCGAGCCGCGCGATTTTTTCGTCGCTGCCCGAGGTGATGATCACGCGTGCACCGGCCATGCGCGCGAACTGTGCCGCGAACAGCGACACGCCGCCGGTGCCCAGCGTCAACACGGTTTCGCCGGCGGTCAGATGACCGCGCGAAAACAGAGCATGCCACGCAGTCATGGCCGCGCAGGGCAGCGTGGCGGCTTCTTCGAACGACAGATACGCGGGTATCGGCACCACGCCTTCTTCCGACAGCACGATGCGCTCCGCCAGCACGCCGTCCACACCACCGCCGAGCGAATGCGACGAATAGGCCGGATTGATTTTTCCGGCGAGCCAGCGCTGGCCGAAAATCGGTGTCACGCGGTCGCCCGTTTTCACACGGGTTACGCCGGGGCCGGTCTCGACGACTTCGCCGGCGCCGTCGGACAGCGGGATCAGCCGTGGCTTAATTTCCGACGGGCTATAGGTGCCGGTGGCCACCTTGAGGTCGCGATAGTTGAGCGAGGCCGCGCGGATGCGGATGACGATTTCGCGCGGGCCGGGGCGCGGCGCGTCTTCATCACAGAGTTTAAGATCATCCAACGTGCCGACCGGATCGAGTCTGTAGACTTTCATGAGTGTCTTTCTGTTGCGTAACCGTGATGGCATCCAGCGCTGCACCTGCAAACCCATGCGTTCTCATGGCGATTCACCTTGCCGTGCGGCCAATGTATCGCCGGCCTGC
>CAMDDY010000037.1 GCA_945893125.1 Bordetella parapertussis | reverse complement strand
CAACTGATCCAGGCCACGCTCAACGTGGCGCGCAACGCCGCGCAAGCACTGACGGAATCCGGCGCGACCGAAGGCGTCATCACGCTAAAAACGCGCGCCGCGCGGCAAGTGACGTTGGCGCGCAAGCGCTATCGTCACGCGATTGAAGTGAGCATCACCGATAACGGCCCCGGCATCCCCCCCGAAATCAGCGAACGTGTGTTCTATCCGCTGGTGTCCGGACGTGACACCGGCAGCGGCCTGGGCTTGACCATCGCGCAAAATTTCGTCAGCCAGCACAACGGCACACTCACGTTCGAGAGCATGCCGGGAAAAACCTGTTTTACCGTGCTGCTGCCGGTGGCCGAAGGCCCGGAACACGTCGCGCAGGGGCAACAGTCGTAACACCCGCCATGCGTACTATGTACAGCCCACGAACCCCACGCTATCTACTCATGCTTCACCGTGATAAAGGAATGACGCGATGCAACCCGCCCTGTTCCACCCCATCCCTGCCGCGTACGCGCCTGGCGCGTTGCGAAAGGCTACCGTGTCGATAGATGCGGTGTGGGTCGTCGACGACGACAAATCGATCCGCTGGGTGTTTGAAAAAGCGCTTGAGCGGGAACACATTGCCTATCGCACGTTTGCGTCGGCGCAGGAGGCGCTGGATGCGCTCGACAGCGAAACGCCGCAGGTGGTGGTCAGCGACATCCGCATGCCCGGAGAATCCGGCCTGATATTGTTGCAAAAGGTGCGGGAGCGGCACGCGACGCTGCCGGTGATTATCATGACGGCCTACTCCGATCTTGAAAACGCCGTCACCGCGTTTCAGGGCGGCGCGTATGAATATTTGCCCAAGCCGTTCGATGTCGATCACGCGGTTGAACTGATACGCCGCGCGCTGAACGACAACAAGGCGGTGCAAAGCGCCGTTGAACCGAGTGAAACCGCGCCGGAAATACTCGGCCAGGCGCCCGCGATGCAGAATGTGTTTCGCGCCATCGGCCGCCTCGCGCAGTCGAATGCGACGGTGATGATTACCGGCGAGTCCGGCAGCGGCAAGGAGCTGGTGGCCAGTGCGCTGCACCGGCACAGCCAGCGCGCCAAGCTGCCGTTTATTGCCATCAACACCGCGGCTATCCCGAAGGAATTGCTCGAGTCGGAACTCTTCGGCCATGAACGCGGCGCTTTTACCGGCGCGCAAACCACGCGCCGCGGCCGCTTCGAGCAGGCCGAGGGCGGCACCTTGTTTCTGGATGAAATCGGCGACATGCCCTCGGAGTTGCAAACGCGGCTGTTGCGCGTGTTGTCCGACGGTAATTATTACCGCGTGGGCGGGCATCAGCCGATCAAGGCCAATGTGCGCGTCATCGCCGCCACGCATCAGGATCTCGAAGCGCGCGTGAAACAGGGCTTGTTCCGCGAGGATTTGTTTCACCGCCTGAATGTGATTCGCCTGCGCCTGCCCTCGCTGCGCGAGCGGCGCGAAGATGTCCCGTTGCTGGCGCGGCATTTTCTGCGCAAGAGCGCGCGCGAACTCAACGTCGAGGCCAAGCGTTTCTCGGAGCCGGCGCTCAACTACCTGTCGTCACTGGATTTCCCCGGCAATGTGCGCCAGCTGGAAAACCTGTGTCACTGGCTGACGGTGATGGCGCCCGCCGCGCAGATCGAAATCGAAGATTTGCCGCCGGAAATTCGCACCGGAAACGTTGCGCCCTCCGACCAGAACTGGATCAGCGCATTGGAACGCGAAGCGGAAATTCGCCTCGCGCGCGGTGAAACGCGCATCATGGATGAATTGACGAAGCAGTTCGAGAAAGCGCTGATTCTGAAAGCACTGGCGCAAACCGGCGGACGGCGCATTGAGGCGGCAACGTTGCTCGGTATCGGGCGCAACACCTTGACGCGCAAGGTGCAGGAGTTGGGCATCGACGATAACAGCGATTAACCCCACCGCAAGACCTTCACCGCAAAGGCGCAAAGGAAACGCAAAGAACCCCATGTTTTTGGTTTTCTTTGCGGCAGTTCTTTGCGCCTTTGCGGCGGGTGTTGACCTGGCTTTACCGTAAATCCGCAAACACCGGCGCATGATCGGATGGCCGCTCGAGCTTGCGCGGCTCGACATCCACGGCGCACGCGGTGCAGTTCGCGGCCAGCGGCTCCGACAGCAAAATGTGATCGATGCGCATGCCCAGCTTGCGCTTAAAGCCGTTCATGCGGTAATCCCACCACGTGAATGAGCGTTCAGGCTGGTCGAACTGGCGAAAGCTGTCTGTCAATCCCAGCGCGAGTAAACCGCTCAGCGCGGCGCGCTCCGCATCGCTGCACAGCACCTTGCCCGCCCAAGCTTTAGGGTCATACACATCGCGGTCTTCGGGCGCGATGTTGTAATCGCCGAGCAGCGCGAGCTGGGGATACTTTTGCAATTCCGCGCGCAGCCATTCGGTCAATGCGGCGAGCCAGCGCAACTTGTATTGATACTTGTCGGACTCAACCGATTCGCCGTTGGGAATGTAGATGCAGATCACGCGCATGTCGCCGTAGGTCGCGGCAAGCACGCGTTTTTGCGGATCGTCAAAACCCGGAATGCCCGCAGTCACGTCGGCGCCCGCTGTACCTGCTGCGCGCGCCAGCAACGCCACGCCGTTATAGGTTTTTTGCCCGCTGAACAGCGGCACATAACCGGCGTCCGTGATCGCCTGCGCCGGAAAATTAACGTCCTCGGTTTTTGTTTCCTGCAAGCACAACACGTCGGGCTTGTGCTGCAGAAGCCACGCCAGTACGTGCGGCAGACGCACTTTAAGCGAATTGACGTTCCAGGTGGCTATGCGCATCACATCATGTTTTTTAGAAATTTATTATGCGCCGCACGGGCGATGCAATGCGCTACTTGGCCGGTGGCGCAGCGGGCGCGGTTGCGGTTGGCGCTGGCGTAGCAGGCGCCGCAGCTTGCCCCGTAGGCGGTGTTGCGGCTGCTGGCTCTGCTGGTTTTGCGCCATCCGCCGCGGGCTTGGGCGCCGGTGCGGGCGGTTTGGGTCTTAAGGCGACTCCGGTACGCGGATAGCCCGCGTAGTCGAGCGTGTTATCCCACTCGGACTCCAGATAACCTTTCAAGCGCACGCTGCCGACCTGCAGCAATGGAACGCTGCCGTCGGGCGCTATTTTCTTGAACGCTTCAAAATCCGACTGCGGATTTTTATCGGTATGCGGAATACCGCGCCGGTTCAGGTGCGCGCGCGCGTTGGTGCAAATAACCCCGCAGTCCGTCGCCCACAAGGTCACCGGATGATTTTTCTTCGCCAATGCCACGGAATAAGGCAAGTCTTCACTGGGCGTGACGTTATCGCCCATTTTTCGTTGTTCCACTTTTTTGGCGGGCACCGATGCCGGCGGCGGCGTGTCGCGCCACTCCACGTTACCCTTGGCGTCAACCCAGCGATAGAGTTGGGCCGCGTTCGCGGACAGGGCGGCAAGCAAGAAAAAGCATAAAAAAGGCGTCAAAATTTTCATGTCGGCGTCCCTCGTGGTTGTAATCCAGTCTTGGCAATTCACTTTAGCACCCGCAAAATCTTACCGCAATACGCGGTCTGCGGCGCGCCTCACGCGGCCATGCCGTTGTGCCGCAGCAGGGCGTCAATCGACGGTTCGCGCCCGCGAAACGCCTTGAACGATTCCAGCGCAGGGCGGCTGCCGCCCACCGCCAGAATTTCACTGCGAAAGCGCTGGCCGACCGCCGGATCGAGCACGCCTTTTTCCTCGAACAAGCTAAACGCATCGGCGGACAACACTTCCGCCCACTTGTAGCTGTAATAGCCCGCCGCATAGCCGCCGGCGAAGATGTGCGAAAAGCTGTTGGGAAAACGATTGTAAGCGGGCGGAACAATCACCGCGACACGCCGGCGCACAGCGTTGACCAGATCCAGCGCGGTGTTTGTTCCGGCGGGATCAAAAGAGGAATGCAGCTCCAGATCAAATAACGAGAATTCAATCTGCCGCACGGTCTGCATGCCGCTTTGAAAATTTTTCGCCGCGATCATTTTGTCGAACAAGGATTTCGGCAGAGGCTTCCCGGTTTGAAAGTGCCGTGTCATTGGCCGCAGCACCTCCCATTCCCAGCAGAAGTTTTCCATGAACTGGCTGGGCAATTCCACCGCATCCCATTCGACGCCATGAATGCCGGAGACGCCGAGGTAATCCACCTGCGTCAGCAAATGATGCAGGCCGTGGCCGAATTCGTGAAACAGCGTAATCACTTCGTCGTGCGTGAACTGCGCGGGTTGGCCCCCGACCGGCGCGGAAAAATTACAGGTCAGATACGCTACCGGCGACTGGACACCCGAAGCCAAACGCCGCCGCGTGATGGCATCATCCATCCACGCGCCGCCACGTTTCACGCTGCGTGCGTACAAGTCGAGATAAAACTGTCCCACCAGCGCGCCGGATTTATCGTGGATCGAATAAAAGCGCACATCGGGGTGCCAGCTCGGCGCTTCGGTGGGCGTGATGGTCAAACCATAGAGCGTTTCGATCAGCTTGAACATGCCGGGCACGACGGTGGTCTCGGGCAGATACTGTTTCACCTCCTGCTCCGAAAACGCATAACGCGACACACGCAGTTTTTCCGAGGCGTAGGGAATGTCCCACGCGTCGAGCTTATTCATGCCCAACTCGGTGCGCGCGAAATCGGTGAGCTCCTGTAGATCGCGCTCGGCGTAGGGCTTGGCGCGCGCCGCGAGTTCGTTCAGAAACTCGATGACTTGCTTCGGCGATTCCGCCATTTTGGCTTCGAGCGAATATTCGGCGTAGTTATTGAAATCGAGCAGTTGCGCAAGTTCGCGGCGCAATTTCACGATGTCGGCGATCAGCAGCGTGTTGTCCAACTCAGGCTTGCCGAATTCGGCGGCGCGCGTGCTTGATGCGTGATACATTAATTCACGCAACGCGCGCTCATCGGCATATTGCATCACCGGCAAATACGACGGCGCGTGCAACGTGAATTTCCAGCCGGGCTTGCCATCTTTTTCTGCGGCTTCGCGCGCCGCGGCGCGCGTGTCATCGGGCAGACCGGCCAGGCCTTTTTCATCCGTCACAAAATGCGCGAACGCATTGGTGGCGTCGAGCACATTGTCCGAAAAACGCGACGACAATTTCGACAATTCTTCGCAGATGGCCTTGAAGCGCGCCTTCTTGTCCGCAGGCAATTCCGCGCCGCCCAAACGAAAATCGCGCAACTCGTTTTCGACGATTTTTTGTTGCGCGGGCGACAGTGTTCCGTATTCGGCGGATGAGCGTAACTGTTTGTTTTTATTATATAATATTTCGTTCTGACCGAGCTCGGTGTAGTACTCGGTGAGCTTCGGCAGATTTCCGTTATAAACCGCGCGCAATTCAGGACTGTTCATCACCGCGTTGAGATGGCCGACCTGACCCCACGCGCGACCGAGGCGTTCATTCGCATTTTCCAGGGGCTCGATAAAATCGCGCCACGTCGCGGGTGTGGCATTGGCCGCCACTTTCTCGATGGCGGTCTTGCATTCCGCAAGCAGCGCATCGACCGCAGGCGTCACGTGTTCGGTTTTGACATCCGCAAAGCGCGGCAGGCCGGAGAAATCCAGTAATGGGTTCATGCTCGGAACTCGGAAAAAATCGGAGGGGAAGTCTAACAGAACCGCTTCGCGGGGCGGAGCGCGGATGTGCTACTTTGCTTCGTGCGCGACCTGCCCGCCCACCAGCGTGTGCGTTACCCGGCCTTTGAGTTCGAATCCGCTGAACGGCGTGTTCTTGCCCTGACTGCGCAAGGACGCTGGTTCGACTTTCCAGTAGCGTTCAGGATCGAACACGCACACATCCGCATCTGCGCCAACAGAGAGGTGACCGGCATCGATGCCGAGTATTTCGGCGGCATTGCTGGTAATGCGCGCGAGCGCTGTGGGCAATGCGACCTGATCTTCTTCCGCCCACTTGAGTGTGAGCGGCAGCAGCAACTCCAGCCCTGTCGCGCCGGGTTCGGATTCGGAAAACGGTAACTGTTTGGCGTCGTCATCCACCGGGCAATGATCGGAACACACGGCATCAACGGTGTGATCGGCCAACCCGCGGCGCAAGGCGTCGCGGTCACGCTGGCTGCGCAGCGGCGGGATCAAATGACAGTGCGGATCAAAATATCCAATATCCATTTCCGACAAGTGCAGATGATGTATCGCGACGTCGCAGGTGACCGCCGCGCCATCGTGACGTGCGCGGCGCACCATGTTGATACCCTCGGCGCTCGACAGCCGGCACAGGTGCACGCGCGCACCGGTCTCGCGCGCCAGCAGCAAAATAACGGACAACGCTGCGGTTTCCGCGCACACGGGTATCGAAGGCAGTCCCAGCCGTGTCGCGACCTGACCATCGTGCGCGACGCCGTTGCGCGCGAGCGACGCATCCTGCGGGCGCAGCCACACGGGGATGTTAAACGTGGCCGCGTACTGCATGGCGTAGAACAACACCTGATTGTCGGTAAGCGGCACGTCGGCATGCGAAAACGCCACGCAGCCCGCATCGCGCAGTTCCGCCATTTCGGTGAGCCGCGCGCCTTTCAGCGCTTCGGTGAGCGCGCCGATCGGATACACGCGCGCCTTGTTGAGATTGCGCGCGCGGTACTTGAGCATTTCGACCAACCCCGGCTCGTCCAACGGCGGATCGGTGTCCGGCGGGCAGGCGAGACTGGTCACGCCGCCGGCGCAGGCGGCATCCATTTCGGATTCCAGCGTGGCAATGTATTCAAAGCCGGGTTCGCGCAGACGCGCGGACAAATCCACCAGGCCGGGGCAGACGATTTTGCCGCTGGCATCTATTGTGCGATTGGCGGTGAAACCGTCGGGTGCGGCGCCTACCGCGACTATCTTGCCCGCGGCGATATACACATCGCGCACGGCGTCGATGTTGTTTTTCGGATCGATCAAGCGACCGGCTTTTATGTGGATCTTCATTGAGGCAATCGGTAATAAGTGATTAGTGTTTAGTGTTGAGTTTATATGTTATGCAGTGCGCGGCAGATTCGATCCCACGGTTGTTAACTCAAAACTAAACACTCATCACTGTTTTCAATTCCCCGCCACGATGCTCATCACCGCCATGCGGATGGCAATGCCGAAACTCACCTGCGGCAATATCACCGATTGCGTGCCGTCGGCGACGCTGGAATCGATTTCCACGCCGCGATTCATCGGGCCAGGGTGCAGCACGATGGCATCGGGCTTGGCCAGCGCCAGCTTTTCGTCGTTGAGCCCGTAGTACTTATAGAACTCCTGCCCCGACGCCAGCAGCGCGCCTTTCATGCGTTCGCTTTGCAGGCGCAGCATGCTCACCACATCCACGTCTTTCAAACCCGCTTTCATGTCGTGATACACATGCACGCCGAGGCCGCGTATCTCGGCGGGGATCAGCGTGCGCGGACCGATCACGCGGATCTCCGGGCAGCCCAGCGTGGTCAGTGCGTGTATCTGCGAGCGCGCCACGCGTGAATGCAGAATGTCGCCGACAATCGCCACGCGCAGGTTGGTGAAATCTTTTTTGTAGTGACGTATCGCGAACACATCCAGCAGCCCTTGCGTGGGATGTGAATGGCGTCCGTCACCGGCATTGATGACGTGGATGTCCGGCCCCACGTGTTTGGCGATCATGTACGGCGCGCCGCTGGCGGCGTGGCGCACGATAAACATATCGGCCTGCATCGCGGATAAATTTGCCACGGTGTCGAGCACGCTCTCGCCCTTGCTGGTGGACGATACGTTGATGGCAAGGTTGATGACATCCGCCGACAGCCGCTTGGCGGCGATTTCAAACGTGGTGCGTGTGCGGGTGGAGGCTTCGAAGAATATATTGAACACCGCTTTGCCGCGCAGCAGCGGCACTTTTTTGACCTCACGCTGCGTGACACCGACAAACGAATTAGCGGTATCGAGTATTTGACGCAGTATTTCAACCGGCAATCCTTCCAGCGACAGCAAGTGATGCAGTTCGCCGTTTTTGTTGAGCTGGGGGTTACGCGGGTTAAGCCACATGGGGGTTAGTTTTCGTGCAACTTGAGAGAGAGTTTGTTCGATGCGTCGCGCACCAGCTCAACGCTCTGCGACACGGCAAGCGCAATATCGCCGCCGAGAAAGTCCGCGCCAATCGGCAGCTCGCGGCCGCCGCGATTGACCAGCGCCGCGAGTTGGATGCTCGCCGGGCGGCCATAGTCGAACAGCACGTTCATCGCCGCGCGAATGGTGCGCCCGGTGTAGAGCACGTCGTCCACGAGTATCAGGCGGCGACCGTCAACGTCAAAAGGAAGGTCGGAGGTTTTGACATCGCGATGCAGGCCGATTTTTTCGAAATCATCGCGGTAGAAAGACACATCCAGCGTGCCGAAAGGAACTTTGATGCCGAGCGCCGCGTGCAGGCGTTCCGCCACCCATACGCCGCCGGTATGAATACCGATAATGCCTGTGTCGGGCCCGACGACAGGCTTCATTTGATCCAGCAGCCGTGCCAGCAGTTGCTCGGCATCGGGTGGTGGACCGAGAGGGGGATTACCCGGTTTATTCATGGGCGTTTATTGGGGCGGTAGCGTAACACAACGCGCGCGCGGGTATACGGGGAAAATACTGAGGATAAGGAGGGGCGCGCGGAATTTCGCCTTCAAACGACCGGCGTCTTCACCGGCTTGCCGGCAAAGTGAAGATGCAGATTCTCGATTTGCAGGCCGCCCATCGCGGTGCGTGTTTCGTGGGTGCCGCTGGCGATGTGCGGGGTCAGCACCACGTTGTCGAGGGTGAAAAACTCGGACGGCACTTTGGGCTCGTGCTCGAACACATCCAGCCCCGCACCGGCGATTTTTTTCTCTTGCAGGTAGCGCAGTACCACCCGCTCATCCACCACCGAACCGCGCGCGACGTTGATGAGATAGCCTTGCGGCCCCAGTGCATCGAGCACTTGGGCGTTGACCAGTTTGTCGGTGTCCGCGCCGCCGGGCGTGATGACCATCAGCACGTCCGCGTTTTTGGCCAGCGTTACGGCGTCGGCGTCGTAGGCGAATGGCACATCTTTGCGATTGCGGTTGTGATAGCGAATGGTCATGCCGAACGCCTGCGCGCGCCTGGCGATGGCTTCGCCAATGCGACCGAGCCCGAGTATGCCCAGCGTTTTGCCGCCGATGGACGTGCCCAGCGGATACGCGCCTTGCGAAGCCCACAAACCCGCGCGCAGGTACACGCCCGTCTGCGGGATTTTGCGCAGCGTATTCAGCACCAGCGCCATCGCGTGGTCGGCGACACACTCGTTTAACGCGCCGGCGGTATTGGTGACGATGATGCCGCGTTTTTTTGCCGCATCGAGATCGATCTGATCCACGCCGACGCCGAAGTTGGCGATGACTTCCAGCTTGGGCAGCGCATCCATCAAAGCAGCGTCCACGTGCGCATGGCCTGCGCTCGCCAGTGCGCGCACGCGGGGCGCGGCCGCTTGCAGTGCCGCCGCGCGATCCTTCGCGTCAAACAAGTTGATCGCGGAAAATTCCTGCGTGAGCCGCTCGAAGGTGCCTTTGTGGCCTTTGGCGTTGATGATGATTTCGTGTTTCATGGGGCATTCTGTAAGTGATTGTTTTTATTGATAATTAATTGTGGCGCTTATCGGGTGAGTGGCGATAAGTAAGCGCTCATTTTAGAGTGATTTTTTATGCCGCTGTTCCAGCCATGTTTGCATGATTTCACAAGCCGCCGCCGAATCCACCGCAGCCTTTAACTTCTCGCCATGCACGCCTTGCTCATGGAGTCGCGCCTCGGCGGTGACCGAACTAAACGATTCATCGACCAGCGCCACCGGCAAGCCGAAACGCCCTTCAAGCCGCTGCGCGAAACGCCGCGCCAGCCGTCCGATTTCGTGCGCGCCACCGTCGGCGTGATGCGGTTCGCCGACGAGAAGCTGCGCCGGTTTCCACTCGGCGATCAGCGCGCCGATGGCGGAAAAGCGCAACTTATTGTCTTCGGCGTGTATTGTTTCGAGCGGATGCGCGATGCCCACCGTAATGTCTGCGACAGCGACGCCGATGCGTTTTTCGCCGAAATCGAAGACCAGCACCGTGCCCGCCTCAAGCATGCCCTGCGTCATCCGACAACATCGCCAAATCAATGCCCAGCAGCTTCAGGCTCGCGTCGTAGCGCCGCGCGAAGGGGGTTTCAAACAAGATGCGCGCGTCGGCCTTGACCGTGAGCCAGGCATTTGCCGCCAACTCGTGTTCAAGTTGACCGGGCGCCCAGCCCGCGTAGCCGAGCGTAACCAGCATCTGTTGCGGCCCTTCGCCGCGCGCCACCGCTTCGAGGATGTCTTTCGAGGTGGTGAGGCCGATGTCTTCGCCCACGACCAGTGTTGATTTCCACGCGCCGGCGGGCGCGTGCAGCACAAAGCCGCGGTCGATTTGCACCGGCCCGCCGTAGTGTACCGGCATCGCCTTGCACGCGGCGGCGGGCTTTTCAATTTCAATTTGCCGAAGCAGCGCGTGGAGCGTCATGTCGATGGGCCGATTGACGACTACACCGAGCGCGCCCTGCTCATTGTGTTCGCAGACAAAGGTTAGTGTCCTGGAAAAGTGCGGGTCGGCCATCGCCGGCATGGCGATCAAAAAATGTCCCGTGAGATCGACGGATTGCATTATCGGCGCCAGAACGCAGGCGTGAACACGATCAGCAGCGTAAACAGTTCCAGCCGCCCCAGCAGCATGGCGAACGTGCATACCCAAGTCTGAAAATCGGTGAGCACTTCGAACGTGGTGGCCGGTCCCACTTTGTTCAATCCCGGCCCGGCATTGTTGATGCAGGCGATGACTGCGGTGAACGCGCTAATGACATCCAGACCGCTCGCGACCAACATCAGCGTCATCGCCACGATGCTGGCCACGTACGCAAACATGAACGCCAGAACTGCAAAAATAACTTTATTTTCAACGGCTTGCCCTCCCAGCTTGGCGGGGGATACCGAGCGCGGATGGAGCAGCTTGATGTATTCGCGATTGACCTGAATATACAGCAGTTGCGCGCGGATAATCTTGATACCGCCGCCGGTCGAGCCTGAGCACGAGGCGAAGCAGCACAAAAACAACATCCACAGCGGCGCGAATATGGGCCAAAGATTGTAATCCGTGCTGGAGAATCCGGTGGTGGTGGCGATGGAAACCACGTTAAACGATGCGAAACGCAGCGCTTCCCAGAAATCGCGATAAGTACCCATGCCGTAGAGATAGCCGGCAATGCCGATACAGCTTGCAATGGTGATCAACAGAAATAACCCGGCCTCGGAGTCGCGGCGATACGGGGTCAAGGTGCGTTGTCGCAACGCCATGAAATGGGTGCCGAAATTAATCCCCGCGACCAGCATGAAAAAAATGGTCACGCCCTCAATCAGCGGCGAGTTCCAGTGGCCGTAACTGGCGTCGTGGCTGGAAAAACCGCCCAGACCCATGGTCGAGAACATGTGCATCAGCGCGTCTAACCACGTCATACCCGCGAAGTGGAGCGCGAAAAAACACAGCACGGATATCAGCGCATACACCACCCATAAGCCTTTGGCGGTTTCGGTGATGCGCGGCGTGAGCTTCGCGTCTTTCATCGGCCCCGGCGTTTCGGCCTTGAACATCTGCCGTCCACCGATGCCCAGCAACGGCAGCACAGCGACCGCGAGCACAATCAATCCCATGCCGCCCAACCACACCAGCAGACCGCGCCAAATGTTGAGCGAGGGCGCCAGCGTATCCAGACTGGACAACACCGTGGCGCCGGTGGTGGTGAGGCCGGAGATGGTCTCGAAGTAGGCGTCGGTGAACGACAGCCCCGGAATCAGCATCAGCAGCGGTAGGGTGGCGAATGCCGCGCCCCCGGTCCAAGCCAGCACCACCAGCAGGATGCCGTCGCGTGGTTTTAGCTCAACTTTTGTCTGTTGCGCAGCCATGTAAGCGATCATGGCCACCACGAAATTGAACAACATCGATATGCAAAACACGCGCAGCGCGCCGTCGTTATAGATCAGCGATATCGCGATAGGTACCAGGTGTGACAGGCTCATCGCCATGCCGATCACACCCAGCGGGCGCAGTACTGCGAGAAAGGCTCTCATGTCGCGGCAGGCGTCCTAAAAAAACCGTGCTTCCACCTGAAACAGCTTTTCCACCCGCGACACCATGCGTTTGTTCACCACGAACACGATCACGTGGTCATCCGCTTCGATTACCGTGTCGTGATGGGCGATAATAACCTGATCGTCGCGCTCCGCCGCGCCGGCACGCCGCCGCACGATGGCGCCGATGGTGGCGCCCTTGGGTAGATCGATTTCCTCGATACGTTTTCCGACCACCTGCGACGATTTTGCATCGCCGTGCGCCACCAGTTCGAGCGCTTCGGCCGCGCCGCGCCGCAGTGAGTGAACGGCGGCCACGTCGCCGCGGCGCACGCGCGCGAGCAGCGTGCCGATGGTGGCCTGTACCGGCGAAATAGCAATGTCGATACGGCCTTCCTGCAACAAATTGACATAGGAACTGCGGTTAATCAGCGCAATGACCTTACGCACGCCCATGCGTTTGGCGAGTAGCGCCGACATGATATTGTTTTCGTCGTCATTGGTGAGCGCGCAATACACATCCATCTCGCCGATATTTTCGGATTCCAGCAATTCTTCGTCGGTCACGTCGCCCTGCAGTACCAGCGTATTGCTCAGCTCCGCCGCCAGGCGTTCGGCGCCCTGCTTGCTGTATTCGATGATCTTGACTTCGCATTTCCCCTCGATCGCCTTGGCGAGCCGCCGGCCGATATTGCCGCCGCCGCCGAGCATCACGCGTTTCACCGGCTTATCCATGCGCCGCAGTTCGCGCAGCACGCCGCGCAGATTTTCCGTGGCGGCAATCAGGAACACCTCGTCGCCCGCCTCGATAACGGTGTTGCCTTCGGGCGTAATCGGCGCATCCTGGCGAAAGATGGCGGCCACGCGCGCATCCACGTGCGGCATGTGGGTGCGCAGATACGAGATTTCGTGCCCGACCAGCGGCCCGCCGTGAAACGCGCGCACCGCCGCGAGGCTCACCTTGCCGTGGGCAAATT
Source organism: Bordetella parapertussis (assembly GCA_945893125.1). Taxonomy (GTDB): domain Bacteria; phylum Pseudomonadota; class Gammaproteobacteria; order Burkholderiales; family SG8-41; genus UBA5216. Next base: position 5,432 of record CAMDDY010000037.1, on the reverse strand, counting down.
CCAGCACTTGCAGCGCTTCGGGAAACTCCAGCAGCTTGACGATGTAATCGGTGAGCAACTGCTCGGGACAGATTGGCACATCAACCGCGAAGTTTTCCGGTGAAAAGATTTCCGGATGCGACAGATAGTCCGCCGAGCGGATTCGCGCGATCTTGGTGGGGCAATTGAACATGGTGGCGGCGAGCTTGCAGGCCACCATATTGGTTTCATCGCTTTGCGTCACCGCGAACAGCAGGTCCGCGTCGGCCAATCCCGCCTGTTCCAGCACGGCGGGATGCGCGGCGTTGCCGCACACGGTGCGCAAATCGAGACGGTCCTGGAGCGCGCGCAGGCGTTCGGCATTGGTATCGACGATGGTGATGTCGTTGGCTTCCGACACCAGATTTTCGGCGACGGACGACCCGACTTGACCAGCGCCCAGGATAACGATTTTCAAAGTACTGCCTCCACGATAATGTGTAATTCTAGTCTTTGCGCCCGCACAGCGCCACGATGGATCGCGGCGGGCGCGAAAGGCGCGAAAGGTGCGTATGGCACGTATGGCATAATCGCCGCGCGACAGTGGGGTGAATGCCTTGACCAGATTATTTTTTCCCGGAGATATTGCCGATCACGGCGAGTGCCGCGTGGTGGCGGGTCAGGCGCATCACGTGATTCACGTGTTGCGCTTGCTAGCCGGTGCGCCGCTCACCTTGTTTGATGGGCGCGGCGTCGAATACCCGGCGCTGATCAAACGCATCGACAAATCCGGCTTGACGCTGACGGTGACCGGTCGCCACGAGGTGAGCCGTGAATCGCCGCTCGAGATCGTGCTGGCGCAGGGCGTTTCCACCGGTGAACGCATGGATTACACCGTGCAGAAGTGCGTCGAGCTCGGGGTCTCGGCCATTCAACCGTTGATCACGCAGCGCAGCGTGGTGCGTCTTAGCAGTGAACGGGCGGGGCGCCGGGTGGCGCATTGGCAGTCGGTGACTGCGGCGGCATGCGAGCAGTGCGGGCGCAATCAGGTGCCGCTGGTGCTGCCGGTACAGCCGCTGATGAAATGGCTGGGCGAGCCCGCGCCATCGAACAGCGTGCGCTACCTGTTGTCACCGCATGCCGGCGCCACGCGGCTGCGTGACCGCGGGCGTCCCGAGGGCCGCGTGACGCTGCTGGTGGGGCCGGAAGGCGGCTGGAACGCAGAGGAGACGCAGGCCGCGTTGACGGCGGGATTCACGCCGCTGGCGTTGGGACCGCGCGTGTTGCGCACCGAAACGGCCGCCGTGGCGGCGCTCGCGGCGATGCAGGCGTTGTGGGGCGACTGTTAAACGCCGGATGGCTTGGTTTGCGCGGGAAACTCGCGTACTATGCTGATTTTAAACGCATAATAACTATAGGGTAATCCTGGTCTGATGGCGCTTGCGTCTCCCGATAAGTTTGTACAGTGGTTTCGTGCGGCGGCGCCGTACATCCACGCGTTTCGTGGACGCACGTTTGTCATCGCGTTCGGCGGCGAGGCGATTTCCGAAGGCCGCTTTGTCGGCATCAATCACGATCTTAATCTGCTGGCGGCGCTGGGCGTGCGGCTGGTGGTGGTGCATGGCGCGCGCGCGCAGATCGACGCCAAGCTTAAAGACCTCGGCCACCGCACGCGCTACGTGCAGGGCCTGCGCGTCACCGACGACATCACACTGGGCGTCGCCAAGGAGGCGAGCGGGCGTCTGCGCGTGGAAATCGAAGCGCTGCTGTCGATGGGATTGCCCGGCTCGCCGATGGCGGGCGCCGATATTCGCGTGTCGAGCGGCAACTTCGTCACCGCCAAGCCGATCGGCATCCTTGACGGCGTGGATCTGCAACACACCGGCGAAGTGCGCAAAATCGACGTGGCGGCGATGCGTGACCGGCTGAACTTCGGCGAGTTGGTGTTGCTGTCGCCGCTGGGCTACTCTGCCACCGGCGAAATTTTCAACGTCGCGCTGGAGAATATAGCGGAAGCGGCGGCGGTGGCGCTGGGCGCGGAGAAACTGATCTTCATGATGGATCGCCCCGGCGCCACCAATGCGCGCGGCGGCCTGCTGCGCGAACTCACGCCGATGCAGGCGCGCAAGTTACTCGCGCGCAAAGATACTACCCTCGATGGCGACGCGAAATTTTATCTGCCGTGCGCCGTGCGCGCCTGCGAGCAGGGCGTGAAACGCGCGCACCTGATCTCGCGGCATGCCGAAGGCGCGTTGCTGCAGGAACTGTTCACGCATCAGGGCGTGGGCACGATGATCGCGCCGGATCCGGTGGAAAAACTGCGTGATGCCAAAATCAACGACATCGGCGGCATTTTGCGGCTGATCGAGCCTCTCGAAGCCGATGGCACGCTGGTCAAGCGCAGTCGCGACCTGCTGGAAATGGAAGTCGGGCGCTTTGCCGTGCTCGATCACGACGGCATGATCATCGGCTGCGCCGCGCTGTATCCGTTTTCGGAGGAACGCGCGGCGGAGCTCGCGTGCCTGGTGGTGCATCCGGAGTTTCGCGGGCGCGACGCCGGCGAGCGACTGCTGGAGGCGATGGAACAGCGCGCGCGCCGCCAGCGCCTGAAGAAACTGTTTGTGCTGACCACGCGCGCCGAACACTGGTTTGTCGAGCACGGCTTTGCCGAAGTCAATGTGGATGAGCTGCCGGCGCAAAAACGCGACATGTACAACTATCAGCGGCGCTCAGTGGTGCTGATCAAACGTTTGTGAACGCGCTAAACACAGTAGAGTCCCGATGCAATTGAATTTGTCCTTGCGTTCACGGCTGCTGCTGGCGGGTCTGCTGGTGTTGTGCCTCGCGCTGCTACTGCTGGTGGTGGTCGAAGTGTATTTGCTCCACAGCGGTCAAAATGAACTGATACGCGAGATTGTCATTGTCTGCGCGGTGGTTCTCGCGCTGACCGCGGTGTTCACCATCATGCTTTACGCGTGGCTGACGCGCGGTTTGCGCCGTCTTGCCGACGCCAGTGTGCGGCTGGCGGCGGGCGATCTTGACGTGAGGTTGCCCGCGGTGCGTGAAGGCGGCAACGACGAAATCGGCAAACTCGGCGCGGCGTTTAACGTCATGGCCGAAGCGCTCTCCAGCCGCATTGAGGCGCTGGCGCGGGGCGAGGCGAAATTCACCGCCATCGCCGATTACAGCTATGACTGCGAACTGTGGGCCGACGCCGGCGGCAAACTGATCTGGATCAATCCGCGCGTGCAGGAAATGTTCGGCTATACCGCCGAGGAATGCCTTGCCGCGCAGGATTTCCCGGTACCCTTTGTCAGCGAACCCGATGTCCACCGCACGGTGCGCCAGATCCGGCTGGCGGTACTCGGCAACACCGGCAGCGATTTTGAATTTCGCGCGCGGCGCAAGGATGGCTCAACGTTCTGGGCGGCGGCCGACTGGCGTCCGATCTACGACAAGCACCAGCAGAACCAGGGCATCCGCATCAGCATCCGCGACATCACCACGCGCAAGGAAGCCGAACAGCGCCTTGAAGCCACCGTGACGGAATTGCGCGACGCGCAACAGGTGCAAAAACAGTATCTCGACCGCGCGCAGGATGAGCACGCGCGGCTGTCGGCGCTGCTGGGCGTGATGAATATCGGCATCCTGTTCGTATCGACGGAAAATCGCGTGGTGTATTGCAACCCGGCGTTTACACAAATCTGGATGATTGCGCCCGGCACGCGGATCATCGGCGCCGATCCGGTGCCGCTGCTGACCCAAGCGGGCTGCACGCTGGCGCGGCCCGAGGAACACACGCGCCATCTGCTGCAACCGCCGCTGCCCGGCGAGCCGTTGACGGCGTTTGAACTGCCGATGGCCGATGGACGGCTGGTGACGCAACAAAGTCATGCGGTCGAAGACGCCTTTGGCAAGCCAGTGGGGCGCATGTGGATATTCGAGGATGTCACCACCGAGCGGCGCAACGCCGATCAACTGGTGTATCTCGCCGAGCGCGATGCGTTGACGGGGCTCTACAACCGGCACCGTTTCAACGAGGAAATGGGGCGCATGGTGGCCGAAGCGCAGCGCGGATCGTCGCGCGTGGCGCTGATGTTTTTTGATCTCGATGAATTCAAGTATATCAACGACACGTTTGGTCACCGCGCGGGCGACGCCACGTTGATCCGTGTCGCCGGCGAAGTCGGCGGGCAGGTGCGCCGCAACGAAATTTTTGCGCGGCTGGGCGGCGATGAGTTCGCGATACTGGTGCCGGATATTTCCGATGAGATGCTGAAAATTCTGGCCGAGCGGATCACGCGTTCCATCGCGCAGATACGCTTCCAGTTCGAGGGACAGAACCTGCGGCTGACGTGCAGTTGCGGCATCGCGGTGTATCCGGATCACGCGCGCGATACCGAAGACCTGGTGGCGCGCGCCGACGCGGCGATGTATCAGGCCAAGGAGGCCGGCAAGAACGCGTGGCGCGTTTACCGCGCCGATCTGGACGATTCGCAGCGCATGGTGATGCAGATGTCGTGGAACGACCGTATTCTGCACGCGCTCGAAAACGATTTGATGGACCTGCATTTCCAGGGTATTTACACGGCCAAGGAGCGCACACTGGTGCATTTTGAAGTGTTGCTGCGCATGCGCGACAAGGATGATCGCAACATCACCATCATGCCGGGAGACTTCATTCAGGTGGCCGAGAAATCCGGCAAGATTCTCGATATTGACCGCTGGGTGCTGCGCCGCTCGATCCAAATGCTCGCCGACGTGGGCGCCATTCCCGCGCTGGCGGTGAATGTATCGGGCCGCTCGCTGGATGATCCGACGCTGCCGCAATTTATCGCCGACGAATTGCATCGGCTGGGCGTGCCCGCGAAACGCTTGCTGGTCGAGCTGACGGAGACCTCGGCGGTGTCCGATCTGCATGACGCGCGCCGTTTTATCGAGGCGCTGCAGCACACCGGTTGCGGCGTGTGCCTGGATGATTTCGGCACCGGCTTTTCATCGTTCGCGTATCTGAAGCATTTGCACGTCGATGCGATCAAGATTGACGGGCTGTTTATCCGCAATCTGGCGAAAGACCCCGACAACCAATTGTTCGTCAAGGCGATGGTGTCGGTTGCGCGCGGCATGCACAAAACCACCATTGCCGAGTGCGTCGAAGACGAAGAGACATTGCAAATGCTGGCCGCGTTTGGCGTGGATAATGTGCAGGGCTACCACCTTGAAAAACCGCTTGCCAACCCGCCGCTGATAGAAACCGGTTTGAATCTACGTACCCTTGATCTGCCGTTCAAGCGTTAGTAGGGGCCATGGATTAATGATAATTCTTTAAATTCAATGGTTTATAATTACGCGAGTTCAAATTCGAAGTGCAACTCTGATTAATAGGTTGGGTGGGCGAGGTGCGATAGCATCCGAGCCCCTCGACCACCAAGTTAAAGTTGCCAAGAATGAACTACACACACCTCACCCAAGAC
>CAMDDY010000036.1 GCA_945893125.1 Bordetella parapertussis | reverse complement strand
GGAACCGTGGCGCAATTGCCCCGGCTGCGCCTTGGCGAGCGCAACCAGTTCCTTGGCGTTCTTCACGGGCACCGAAGGATGCACTACCACGATGCCCGGGGTGCTCGCCATATTGGTGATATGCATAAAATCCTTCTGAAAATCAAAAGACATTTTTTGATACAGCGAAGGATTGATCACGTTGGCCACGGTGCCGAGCAACAGCGTATAGCCGTCAGGCGCGCTTTTCGCCACCAGCTCGGTCGCAATATTGGTGGCGCCACCGGGGCGGTTTTCGACGATTACCGTGTGGCCCCAGCTTTCAGTGAACTTGGCGCCCACCGCGCGTGCCAGCATGTCGGCGGTGCCGCCGGGCGTGTAGCCCACCATCCAGCGTATCGCGCGGTTCGGATAATTGGCTGCACCTTGTGCGCTGGCGTCGGCACTACTCACCACCACCGCAAATGCCGTGGCGAAAACAGAAAATTTAGAACGTACATCATCAAGCAATGGCATATGAAAACCCATAAAAATATGAATAAATACTTATTCAGACATCCCTATCCGTAGCCCGGAAGGAGCGCAGCGTATTCAGGGCCATTCCACGAGTGCGGAATTCCCCGGAATACGCTGCGCTTCTTCCGGGCTACAACTACTACCAACCCAGAACATAAGCCGGTCGGCGCAAATCCGCGCCGCCGTGCATCACGCCATTTTTGTGATCGTTGACGATGGTGCATACCGCACCCGCCAGCCAGGTGAACGCCGGCCAATCACGCACGTCGTGCCCGCGGGATGCCAGCGTATCGTTCACCGATTTATCGATGCGCGATTCCAGATACAGTCGCCCCGGAAAATATTTGTGCGGCTCGAACGAACCCGGATAGCTATACGTCGAGAAGCGCGGCGCTTCAATCGCGTCCTGCGCCGACATGCCGAACACATTTACGTTGAGGAACACCTGCAACATCGCCTGCGTTTGCACGTCGCCGCCCGGCGTGCCGAAGGGCATATACACCTTGCCGTTCTTGAAGGCCATCGCCGGATTCGGCGTGAGACGCGGGCGCTTGCCCGGCGCCACCGATGAGGGATGCGACGGATCAGACCACGACTGCGTGCCGCGTCCCGAACACAGGATGCCCACGCCCGGCACAATCGGTGTTTGATCGGAGCCGTCGCTCGGCGTACACGACATCGCATTCCCCCAACGGTCGATCACGCACAGATACGAGGTATCGCCCGGACCCGGCTCGCCGGCCCCTTGCGCCGGCGGCATCGAGCGGTTGTCAAATTCCGTCAGCGTTTTCGGATCGCCGCCGCGCGGCATTTCGGGACACGCGGCGTCCATGCGAATACGCGTGCGCTGCCACGCGGCGTATTTTTCCGACATCAAGCCGGCCATCGGCACTTTGACAAAATTCGGGTCGCCGAAATGATTGTGGCGGTCGGAGAACGCGAGTTTCAGCGCCTCGGTGAGCACGTGAATATAGTCGGCGGAATTGTGCCCCATCGCGCGCAGGTCGTACCCCTTGAGTATGTTCAGCGCCATCGGCAGCGACGGGCCTTGCGACCACGGCCCGCAGGCGTGCAGATCAATGCCTTCAAAACGCGTGCGCACCGTGGGTTCCTGCTTTACGCTGAACTCGGCGAAATCCTCAAAGCGCATCAGGCCGCCGGATTTCTCGATGAACTTTGTCACTTCGCGTGCGATGTCGCCTTTATAGAACGCATCGCGCGCGGCTTTGAGGCCGGCCTTGCGGCCTTTTTTGCGCGCCACCTTGCGTTCTTCGTCCGCCAGAAATTGCAGCGTGCGCCCAAGATCGGATTGCACAAACACTTCACCCACCTGCGGCACGCGGCCTTTCGGCAGAAACACTTTTGCGCTCGACGGCCAGCGTTCGTAATCCTTGCGATGGGTTTCGATGAATTGCGACAACAGCCCGTACACCGGGAAGCCCTTGCTGGCGAAACGAATCGCCGCCGATGCCACCTCGCCAAAACTCATGGTGCCGTAATTCGACAGCGCGGTCAGCCACGCGTCCGGCGCCGCAGGCACCACGCAGCGTTCAACACCCGGCGGAATTTTGCCGCCGTGGCGTTGCTGAAAATAATCCGGCGTGATCAGCTTGGGCCACACGCCGAGGCCGTCGATGCAATGCGTCTTTTTGTCTTTGGCCGTATGAATAATCATCGGCGCCACGCCGCCGAAATTTACCTTGTCGGTCTGCACCACGCCGATGGTGATGCCCGCCGCCACGCCGGCGTCGATGGCATTGCCGCCCGCCTCAAGGATTTCAAACGCGGCATGGGCCGCCAAATAATGTCCGGCCGCCGCCACGTGGCGCGTGCCCATGATCGACAAACGGGGAGAGGCTTTCATATGATTTTCCGAATAATTCGCGGGAGTTTGTGAATGGTGTAGATTCTAGCTTCATTCCCTCGACAGGTCAGCCATGATTTCACGCCTCGGCAAAACGTCTTTCCGCAACTGGGCGAGCCTGTGCGTCCTGCTCATCACGGGCATCGATCCGTGTATGGCGCAAACCGCCTGGAAACCCACCCGGCCCATCGAAATCATCGTCGGCGTCTCGCCCGGCGGCGGCATCGACCGCACCGCGCGCACGCTGCAACGGATCATGCAGGACAAACGTTTCATCGAGGTGACCGCCACGGTCATCAACAAACCCGGCGGCGGCGGCGTGATCGCGCAGACCTATCTGAATCAGCACGCGGGCGACGCGCATTATGTTTACCTTACCGCCACCTCGCTGCTCACCAACCACATCACCGGCAAGAGCACCTTGAGCCACAAGGACATCACGCCGCTGGCGATGCTGAGCGACGAATACATTGGCCTCGCGGTCAATGCAGAGTCACCCGTTAAAAGCGGCAAAGACCTGGTGGAAGCACTCAAGGCCCGGCCCGAATCGCTGCCCGTCGGCATCGCCACCGCCATCGGCAACACCAATCACATTGCTGCCGCCATGGTCACCAAACTGACTGGCGGCGACGTAAAAAAACTGCGCGTGGTGGTATTCAGCTCTGGCGGTGAAGCGATGACCGCGGCCATCGGCGGTCACGTCAGCCTGGTGGCCACACCCGCCGCCAATCTGGTTGCGCACATGCAGGCGGGCCGCTTGCGCGTGCTGGCGGTCGCCGCACCGCAGCGCCTGAGCGGCGCGCTGGCCAATGTGCCGACGTGGCGCGAACAAGGCATCAGCGCGGTGGTGGCCAACTGGCGGCCGATGATAGCGCCCAAGGGTTTGAACGCCGCACAAACCGCGTTCTGGGAAGACGCCTTCGCCAAGCTCACGCGCACGCCTGAGTGGCGCGGCGACGTCGAGACCGGCGGCAGCGTCAATCACTACATGAACAGCCGTGATCTGGCGGCTCATTTCGATGCGCAATACGCGGAGTTCAAAATCATACTCGGCGATTTGGGTCTGGCGAAATAAGCGTAGTCAACGCGTGTATGATCGCCGTTCATCCGCAGCGGTGGGTGAAGCGTATCCAGAGCCAAAAAATAATTTCGAGGAGCAACAGAATGAATCTTCCCTTAATCCGTCAAGCCGTTGGTGTCGCATTTGCATTGGGACTACTTGCGCCGCTTGCCCATGCCCAGACCTACCCCGGCAAAACCATCCGCTTGGTCGTGCCCTTCGCCGCCGGCGGCAACACCGACATCATCGCGCGCATCGTCGCGCCGGAAATGGGCAAGCAGTTCGGCCACCAGATCGTGATCGACAATCGCGGCGGCGGCGGCAGCGTGATCGGCACCGAGATCGTGGCGAAATCCCCACCCGACGGCTATACCTTGCTGATGGTATCGGCGGCGCACGTTATCAATCCGGCGATGGTGAAAAAACTGCCCTACGATTCGATTCGCGATTTCACGCCAATTTCAGTGGTGGCCGATGTGCCGACCGCGTTCGTGGTGCATCCCGCGCTGCCGGTGAAAAACGTCAAGGAATTCGTCGCGCTGGCCAAGGCCAAACCCGGCGAACTGAATTATTCAACCGCCGGCCGCGGCACGGTCGGCCATCTGGCCGCGGAGCTGTTGAGTTCCACCGCGCAAATCAAGATGGTCCACGTGCCGTATAAAGGCTCGGGGCCGTCGGTGATCGATTTGATGGCCGGCCATGTGCAACTGCAAATGTCGAGCATGCCCGCGGTCATCAACTACGCCAAGGCCGGCAAGCTGCGCATGATCGCGCAAACCGGCAAAACACGTTCAGCGGCGGCGGCTGACGTGCCCACCATGGAAGAAGGCGGGCTCAAGGGCTTTGTAGTGTCCAGCGGTTTTGGTTTGATTGCGCCGGCCAATACGGCGCGCGCGATCGTCGATCGCGTGTACGGCGTGCTGGTCAAAACGCTGGCCGACACCACGGTAAAAAATAGTCTCTCCGGCCAGGGCGCTGAACCCGTCGGTAACCGCCCTGAAGAATACGAAGCCTTCAACAAAACCGAAATCGCGAAATGGATCAAAGTGACACGCGACGCGGGCATACCGCCTGAGTAAGGCGCAGATTAAATATCGTATAAGTATTTGTTTTTATTCACTATTTAATCTTTGCGCTGCCGGCCTTGAGCACCATGAAGGCCCCGTGTAATAATGCGGTATTACAGAAAACAGATTACCCCAGCACCATGACGCTCACGGTCAGGCTCGATCCCGAAATCGAACGCGAATTTGCAGCGACTTGCCGTCTCGCACGCACGACCAAATCGGCAGTCGTCGCCGAGTTGATTCGCGGCTATGTGCGCGCAAAGGCGCCCGCGAAATCCGCGTTCGAATTGGCCGAGGAAATGGAGCTTATCGGTTGCATGGCGCACGCGCCCGCTGCGGGACGAGATCACAGCAACTACCTTAAGACCAAACTGCGTACCAAGCTCGGCAACAAGTAATGAGGCGCGCCCGATGAACGCCGTTCTGGTAGATACCGGGCCTCTGGTCGCGTTGTTCGTACGCAATGACCCTGACCACGAACGTGTTAGCGCATGGCTGCGCGGCTATCGCGGCAGGTTGCTCACCACCTGGCATGTACTCACCGAAGTCTGCCATTTTCTCGCGCCCGATGTCACGCTGCGATTCCTGCGCTGGATCAAGGCTGGCGGCGCCACCATCGTTGAGATACCCGCCGATGAACTCGGCAGCATCATCCGCATGATCGAGAAATATCGCGATCGTCCGATGGATCTCGCTGATGCATCACTCATCTGGCTATCCGGGCAATCCGGCGTGCGCGATATTCTTAGCGTCGACAGCGGCGACTTCGCTATTTTTCGTACGCCCCAAGGAAAACCCTTCCAGGACTTGCTCGCTACTGCCGGCCCACGTCGGTAGCTGGCGCTGTGGAAATTTTTTATTCAGGCTAACTCATGAATCTCTTCGACTATCAATTCCCCTACCCTTCGCAACGCATGCCCGTGCTCGCGCGCAACTGCGTCGCCACCTCGCAACCTCTCGCTGCACAAGCGGGCTTGCGCATGATGTTAAAAGGCGGCAACGCGGTGGACGCCATCCTCGCCACAGCAATTTCGCTCACCGTGCTCGAGCCCACCAGCAACGGCATCGGCGCCGATGCGTTTTGTATTATGTGGGATGGCAAACAATTGAAAGGTCTGAATGCATCGGGCCGCTCGCCCGCCGCGTGGACGCCGGACTGGTTCAAGGGCAAAACCGCGATGCCGCCGCGCGGCTGGGACTCCGTCACCGTACCCGGCGCCGTATCGGCGTGGGTGGAGATGTCTGCAAAATACGGCAAGCTGCCGTTCGCGGATTTGTTTGAACCGGCAATCAAGTACGCAACCGATGGCTACATGGTGTCACCGACGATTTCGCGCTTGTGGGCGCATGGTGCGGCGGAGCTCAAGGATCAGCCGGGTTACGCGGACGCATTTATGCCGCGCGGCCGCGCGGTCGCCGCCGGCGAAAAATTCGTCTCGCTGGCCCACGCAAAAACCCTGCAACGTATTGCTGAAACCAAGGGCGAAGCGTTTTATCGCGGTGATCTGGCGGAAAAAATCGCAGCGTTCTCCAAACAGCACGGCGCTGCGCTGACGCTCGACGATCTGGCCGCGCACACGCTCGACTGGGTGGAACCCATCGGTCTGGATTATCGCGGCTACACGCTGCATGAAATCCCACCCAACGGCCAGGGCATCGCCGCGCTGATCGCGCTGGGCATTCTCGAAAATTTCGATGTCGCATCGCTGCCGGTCGATTCGCCGGAAGCCATGCATCTTAAAATCGAAGCGATGAAGCTCGCCTTTGCCGACATCAACGAATACGTGTCGGACATTGCCACCATGCGCATCACCCCGACGCAGATGCTCGACAAGGCATACCTGAAAGAGCGCGCCAAGTTGATCGACATGAAAAAAGCCGGCACGCCGTCGTTCGGCACGCCGAGCAAGGGCGGCACGGTGTATCTCACCGCCGCCGATGAATCCGGCATGATGGTGTCTTACATCCAGTCGAACTTCTCCGGCTTCGGTTCGGGCGTGGTGGTGCTCGGCACCGGCATCGCGTTGCAGAATCGCGGTTCGGGTTTTTCGCTCAAACCCAATCACGCCAACATCGTTGCGCCGCGTAAACGCCCGTTCCACACCATCATCCCCGGTTTTTTAACCCAGGACGGCCAGCCGCTGATGAGCTTCGGCGTGATGGGCGGCTCGATGCAGGCGCAGGGCCACATGCAGGTGGTTTCGCGCATGGTCGATTACCACCAGAACCCGCAAGCCGCGAGTGATGCACCGCGCTGGCGCATCGACAGCGGCCTCAGAGTCGGCATTGAATACGGCGTGCCGGCGGAAACCATCGCCGCGCTGACCGCACGCGGCCACGACATGCCGCAGGCCGACCGCTGGTCCACCGACTTTGGCCGAGCCCAATTGATCTATAAAATGGAAGACGGCTACTTCGCGGCATCCGAGCGGCGTACTGACGGGCAGGCAGTCGGCTATTAGGGAGAAATGCGATGTCATACATCCGGCAAATCATTTCACGCGCATCGACCGATCGCCTCGAACTGCTGATCGAGGAGCGCCTTAATCCCAAAGCCGACAAGGCGCGCATCGACAAACGCATCTGGAATCTGTTCGGCGAGAAATGGGCCGTGCTCTATACCGACCTTGCAGGGTTTTCACGCAAGGTCACGGAGTTCGGCATTATTCATTTTCTGCAAACCATTTATGAATCACACCGGCTGCTGGTGCCGGTGATTCAACACGGCAACGGCATTCTGCTGAAGACCGAAGGCGACAGCCTGATGGTCATTTACCGTTCGGTGGACGACGCGGTGCGCAGCGCCATTGCCATGCAAAATTGCTGCCGGCGTCACAGTGAAAATCTTGCGCCGGAAGATAAAGTGCTGCTATGCATCGGCATCGGCTACGGCGATATGCTGCGCATAGGCGATCAGGACGTGTACGGCGCGGAGGTTAACGCCGCCTGCAAACTCGGCGAAGATACCGCCAAGGCGCACGAAATTCTGATCAGCAGCGCGGTAGCCGAGGCCATGACACTACCCAAAGGCGCGGAACTGGAACCTTATTCCGCCGTGCCCGCCGGCGTGGGCGGCGCATTCAAATTAAATTACGACAACGTGGTGCTCGGAAGTTATCCGATGAATCCCTGAGCCGCTCACCGCGCTACGCGCCAGCACAACCGCCTGCTCCGCGCGTGCGCCGGGTCAATCCCGCAAGGTTGCCGATGCATCCTCGTCCACCAGTGCTTGCAGGGTGTTCGATTTGAATTCACGATGATAAAGGATATGAATCACCCAGGCGGTCGCCACAATCATCAACCACGGATGCAGGAACCACCCCAATGCCGCCACCGCAAAATAGTATGAGCGCAGACCGTGATTAAAATTGGAACCCGCATATGAAGTAATACGCGCAATGCGGTTGATGTACGCCGCATGTTGCTCGGGGTTTTCCTTCGCCTGCGCGGGCGCGGCGGCAACCAGGATACTGGTGAAGTTAAGCTGCCGGATACCCCATGAAAACTTGAAAAACGCATAGGTAAAAATCAGTACCAGCGCGAACATCTTGATTTCAAGTAACCGCGCCGATGCCTTCACGGTGAACGGCAGGCCCGATACCAGGTCCTGCGCTTGTTGCACATAGCCCATGGATGCCAGCAACGCGCCCAGAATCAATATGGTGGTGGACGCGAAAAACTGCGAGCTGCGGGTAATGCTGCGCATGACGTTGACGTCAACCATACGATTTTCGCGCGTGATCATCTGCACGATCCATTCGCGGCGAAATCGATCCATGCTGTTATGCAGGCTCGGCACCCGGCGCCCGTACCAGCCCGCGAACACGGCATAACAGCACCAGCCCGCCGCAAAAAATACCACCGCGAACACATCGATCCACGCAAGATTCAGTTCATTCAGCAGAAAATTTTCAATCATGTGTGTCGCCTGTGTTCCATCAGATAAACAGCGTCAGCACGCCGGTGTAGCCGTACAGCCGGTTGTGCGATATCTCGCCATTGCAAAAAAACCCGGCCAGCGGAATATCACCAAACACATCCTGAATCATTTTCAACTCGCCCTTGCCCTTGCCGAACAACGATTCACCGCGCCCGAGGCAGGAGTAGTACACGCCCGCCGACGGTTTGGCGTACAAGCCCTGCTTGATGCTTTCGAGCATGCGCGCCATGTCGTCGCGCGCGGTCCTGGCATCGCGCCGGCAGAACAGCAGGCTGTCACCTTTTTTAAGATACTCGCCGACGGCGATCAACTTGCTTTGCGTGTCGATGCCCACCAGGTTGCGCGCCAGATAATCGCCGGTATCGCTGCCCGGCACGGAAATGCCCGCGAAGATGTGACCGCCGACGCGATTCAGGTCGCCGGCGAGTTTTTCACCGATATCTTCGAGAAACACGTCAAACGCCGGTTTACCGTCGAGGGTAATCAGCACATTGCGCTGGCAGCCGGTCACCGCGCGCTTCGGGCCGATCGGCGAACAACCCTGCGTCAGGCGCGTGGCGATAACCACGCTGTCGGAAAACGCCACGCCCGACACGCCGCCCTCCACGACTTCGTCGGCAATGTGCAGGTTGCGCCCGCGTGAGCTAACGAGCCCCCCCACCAGAAAACCGCTCTCCACGCGCTTGGCCAGCGCAGGCGCCAGGCGATCCATTTTTTCGGTTTGCGGGTCGGCATGGACAATGGCGAAGTTCGGCGCGGCGCCATCGCATTCCATTGCCGCCATGCCCGCCGCCGCTTCGTTAGCGACACCGCTGAACACTCTGAAACTGCTGACATCAAAATTCCCGGTCAGCGCCACCACCGCCGGCTGATCGTGATATTCCTTGCCGGTGGCGCACACGCCGATACCCACCGCGCCCACCCAATGCGCGACACCGGTGCCGGACTTGAACATCGCCAACACCTCGTCAAGATGGTCGGCGATCAAATCCGTCACGTACAAAAACCCCAGGGTACCGGCGTTGGGGCCAATTTGCGCCAGGCAAGCGGAGGCCGCTTCACGCCAATCTGCACCGGACGCCTGTCCAACGCGAAATTCAGTCATAGGTCCGCCGCGCTTTGCGCATCGAGAGTGGATAAAATTGTCGAAATGAACATATCTAATTGTTTTTATTAATTTTTTTATGAAAACCGCCATGCAACGGCCGCGTAGGGTTGCTTAATTGCCACAGGCGTCTCGCAAGTCTACAAAAGAATGTCTCGCGAAAAACTTATTCTTTTAAAATCAACGGCAATAGTGTAAAAGTTAATGTATAAAGTGAGCCTATTGGCCGCGACACAATGATACCGCGCACGCCTTACCGTCACGCGCGCGGCAACCGCACTACGCCTATCATACAAAATATGCCCCTTCCCGTGTTCTCCGTACAACTCGTGGTGCTCCCGTAATGACAATCGAACCCAAAGCGCAACGCGTGCTGATTGTGGATGACAGCGAAACCATCCGCCGCAGTGCCGAGATATTCCTCAAGCAGTCAGGCTTCGAAGTCATTATGGCCACTGATGGCTTCGACGCGCTGGCCAAAATCTGCGACCACCACCCCGATTTGATCCTGGTGGATATCATGATGCCGAAGCTCGACGGCTATCAAACCTGCCACATCGTCAAACAGCATCCGCTCTACGGCAAAACGCCGGTCATCATGCTTTCCAGCAAAGACGGTGTATTTGACCGTGCGCGCGGACGCATCGCCGGGTCGGATCAATACTTGACCAAGCCGTTCACCCGTGATGGTCTGCTCACTGCGGTGAATACACAACTCAAATCAGCGGCGGCATCATGAGCGCCGATAATATCGCCGCATTGCTGTCGCTGGTACGTCCGCAGATAGACGCCACGCTGGCGCAAGCGCAGGAGGCCATGCTCAAGCGCGTGGCGCAAACGGCCGGCAATTCGGCATTGACCGCATGCCCGTTGCAATTACACCAGGTGTACGGCGCATTGCGCATCGTACGCATGGACGGCGCCGCGCGTTATGCCACGGAGCTCGAAACTGCACTGCGCGCTTGCATGCGCTCGGGCGCGGCGGACAAAACCGAGATCGAAAGCATCAGCCGCGCGATCGGCGCATTGCGCGACTTTGTCGCCGATGCCGCCGCCGGCGGCGCGTACGTTCCGCTGCGCTTGTTTCCGGCCTATCGCGAGCTCGCCCTTGTCGGCGGCAATGAATCCGCCACTGAAAAAGACCTGTTTTTTCCCGACCCCGGCGGCGAAACGCCCGCGCACGCCGAACCGCGTGTGATTACACCCGAAGTCATGCCCGCGCTGTTAAAAGATATGCGGTCGCGTTTTCAGCGCGGCCTGCTCGGCTGGCTCAAAGAAAGCACCAAGCCGGACGGCCTAGCGCAAATGCGCGATGTGCTGGATACCCTGCACAAAATCAGCGCCGGATTACCCGAACCGCGCGGCCTGTGGTGGGCAGCCATTGCCTTGATCGAGGCCGCGATGGAAGCCTTGGGCGATCCGCTGCAAAACGACTGGATCGCGCGGGTAAAGCCGGTATGCAGCCGCATCGATTTTCTATTGCGTGATCTCGCCGCCAAGGCCGACGCCGACACCCATCCGGTACAGCGCGATGTGCTTTACGCCATCGCGTTATCGCGCACGGCCAACGCGCGTATTCGCGAGGTGCGCACGCGCTTTGATCTTGACAGCCTCATCCCCGCAGTCGAGGGGCCCGCCGCGAACAGTCTCAAGCCCGTGCTCGACGATGCGCGCGCGCGCCTCGACAACATCAAGGACACCTGGACCGAGTACGCCTCCGGCGAACCCAAGCGGCTGCAACGCTTCCGCGAGATGCTGCTGCCGCTGGCCGAAAAAGCGCGCGAACTGGGCAACGCGCCGCTCTCGCAACTACTCGACGCCATCGCCCAAGCCACCGCGAATCTGCCTGACCCGTATCCGCTCGACGGCCAGATCATGTCCCTCGAAATGGCATCCGCGCTCCTCATGGCCGAAAGCATCGTGCAGCATTTTGGTGCGCTGCCCGACGACCTTGAACAACAAGTCGGCATCATGCGCGGCTGGCTGATTGACGCGGCCCAAGGCAAAACCACCACCACATCGCCGCCGGGCCTGCGCGCCGACATCGTACAGAAGGTCAACGATGCCAATCTGCGCATCGCCACCGCGCGCGAAATACTGAAGAGTCTCGGTCAGGTGGAAAAAACTGTTGAAGCCTTTACCCGCGATCACAGTACCTACGAAACGCTGACGCCGCTCGCCGCCACCCTGCGCCAGGTCAGCGGCGTGTTTCTGGTATCCAATCAAAAGCGCGCGTCGCGGCTGGCCACCGTCTGCCAGCGCTTGATCGAGCGTTGCGCCGTGCCCGGGCACACCGCGCTCGCGCAGGATATCGAATGGGTTGCCGAAGGTCTCGGCAGTCTCGGCTTTTATCTGGAGCCGTGCCAGCACGGTAAAATGCCCGCCGAACGCGCGGTCAACATGTTCTTCACTCGTTACGAACAACAAGCGGGCGAGCGCGCCATCCTGACGCTTACGCAATCGCTGCCGGCAGTTGCAGCCGCGCCGGAGATTGCAGCGCTTGCACCCGCGCCCGCCGCACCCGCACATGAGGTGCAGGACCGCGAAATGCTCGACGTCTTCCTCGAAGAAGCGAACGAGGTTCTGGCCGCTATTGAATCGAGCGCCGATCAGTTGCGCAGCCGCGCCGACGACCATGACGCCTTACTCAACGTGCGGCGCGCCTTTCACACGCTCAAAGGCAGTGCGCGCATGGTGGGTCTGCCGGCCTTCGGCGAATGCGCCTGGGAAATGGAGCAACTGCTGAACCACTGGCGCGACCAATCTCTGGCGGCCACGCCTGAATTACTCACGCTGACGAAGGACGCGCGCGAATTGTTGTCCGAATGGACCTATGCCTTGCAGGGCGAAGCCAATCCCGGCATCGACGCCGGCGATATTGCCGCGCGCGCGCATGACCTGCGGGGCGCACCGGCGAACACGGCGACTCCGCTTGCCGTCACGGCGGCGGTGACGCCGCCGGGCACGGCGGATACGAATACCGGTTATATGACCGTCATGATCCCGCCGGTCGCGGATGAAACGGCAGCAGCGCAGCCGGTCACGAATACAACCATGGCTTCGAGTTACATGACCTTTTCGCTGTCGCCCGCCGCCGGCGCGTCAGCCGCACCGGCGCCCGCGCCGCTTGCGGACAGCGCGCCATCAACGGCAGCGCTGTGCGATCAAGCACTGGCCGACCTGGGCGACCGCTTGGCGTGGCTTCAGGGTTTGGTCGAGGAAATCAGCAATCAGACCTCCAACAACGTGCTGGTGAATTCGCGGCTGCATGAAATCGCCGCCATGATGAACGAGAGCATGGCCGAAGCCGGCGCGCTGCATCGCGCGCTCGGCGATCACATCGCGGCGCTCAAGCGCGGCGCGTAGACACTCAGTGGTTTTTTGCCGGCGGATGCGTGAGCCGCTCGGTATAGGCAATCGCCACCGCCGACAGCACAAAGGTCAGATGGATAATGGTTTGCCACATCATCGTCTTTTCTTCGAGTTTCGCGGCATTGATGAAGGTCTGCAACAAGTGTATCGACGAGATGCCGATGATGGCGGTCGCGAGTTTCACCTTCAAAACCCCGGCGTTCACATGGGACAGCCACTCCGGCTGATCCGGGTGATTTTCCAGATCGAGGCGCGAGACAAAGGTTTCCCAGCCGCCGACGATCACCATCACCAGAAGATTGGAAATCATCACCACGTCGATCAAACCGAGCACGATCAGCATGATCTGCGCCTCGGTAATGTTGTTGGCGGTCATTTCGCTGATGAGATGCATCAACTCGCGCCAGAACTGCCATACATACAGCGCCTGCGCGGCAATCAGGCCGATATACAGCGGCGCCTGCAGCCAGCGGCTCATGAAGATCCAGCGCGGCAGCGGCCTTAGCATGTCGCCTTTCCGTCGTTGATCCATTGAAGGTTGTTTATTCATAGTCCGTTTCTATTCCTGAAGGTTGATGCGGTTGATACGCAAGCGATGCCTGCATCGCAAGCACCTGAAAAGTCAAAACGCGCTATATTCTCTACACTTCCTGAAACAATGCAACTCATTCCCCCCAATATGCGCACCTCGTTGTTTTTGCTGCCCTTATTCATCGCCGCCACGCACGCCCACGCGCAATCGTGGCCAAGCAAGCCGGTGCGCATCGTGTCGCCGTTCGCGCCGGGCGGTGGCAACGACACCCTGTCGCGCATCCTCGCGGCCTCGCTCACGCCCCGCCTCGCGCAGCAAGTGGTGGTGGAAAACCGCCCCGGCGCAAATACCATTGTCGGCACCGAACTGGTGGTGAAATCGCCGCCCGACGGCTACACCCTGATCGTGCTGCCGAATGCCATCACCATCAATCCGCATCTGTATGGAAAAATGCCCTTCGATATCGCCAAAGACCTGGCGCCGATTACGCAAATCGGCACCAGTCCCCTGATACTCGTGCTGCATCCTTCATTGCCGGTGCGCACCACGAAAGATTTCCTCGTGTTGGCGCGCGCCAAACCCAATGAACTGACCAACGGCTCGTCGGGCAACGGCTCGCTCGGCCATCTCGCCGGCGCGTTGCTAGGCGTGATGACCGGTACGTCATTGGTGCATGTGCCGTACAAAGGCACTTCGCTGGCGGTTACCGAATTGATCGGCGGCCAGATTGTAATGTCGTTCGCCTCCGCGCTTACGGTGGTGCCTCACATCCGCTCAGGCCGTCTGCGCGCGGTCGCCGTCACCGGCCCGCGCCGTTCACCGGCGGTGCCCGAAGTACCCGCTATCGCGGAAACCGTCGCGGGCTTTTCAGCGGAGTTGTGGTACGCGCTATTCGCGCCGGCCAACACAGCGCCTGAAGCCATCACGCGGTTAAACCGCGAAATCGGCGCCATACTCGCGCAAGCGGACATCAAGGCCAAGCTCTCCGATCAAGGCGTTGATGCCCTCACCGGCACACCGCAGGACATGGTGAAATTGATTGCGGCGGATCTTGAAAAATGGGCGAAGGTGGTGAAGGCCAGCGGCGCGCGGATTAATTGAGGGCGTTGTTGCCGTAAGTGAACTTTTTTTAAATTATTTTTTAAAAACATATGCTTGCGTAACTTTACGCCCACCCCACCACCCTGCGCATCACCGCACCGGCATCCGCCGGCATCGCATCGCCGTTCCACACCACGTACTGATCTGGGCGCACCAGAATGAGTTTCGCCTCATACACCTCGCGCCCGCCGTCGTAGCTGTCGCGCACCACTTTGAGCGGTACTTTCAGTGCGCGCGCCGCTGCCTCGAAAGCACTGACTGCGCCCTCGTGTTCACTGCAACCGAACGCCAGCAAAGTGTAGCCGTCGCCGAGTTCCTCGAACACGTTTCGCCCCGACGACAGCACGTTCGGCGGCAGATGATGCCCCGTGCGCGCGGTGAACGTGTGTTTGCCATGAGCACTGCATACCGCCCCAGGCGCCCCCATCACTACCGATGAGCCCTCGTAATGCGGTTCGTACACCTGCGCCCTGCCGCTGATGCGCGTCATGCGCGCCTTCCAGGCGAGTTCGAATTCGGCGTAGTCCCGATCCGGGCTGTAGCGTTCGAGAAACTGCCGGTCTTCCTCGATGCGTGCGGCGATGAAATCACGCCCGATATCGGCGAATATTGGCCGCCGCTCTTCGGTATAAGAGTCAAGCAAGCCCTTGCCGCCCCAGCCGTCGAGATGCGCGGCCAGTTTCCAGCCGAGATTGGTGGCGTCCTCCAGACCGTTGTTCAGGCCAAAACCGCCATACGGCGGATGGCTGTGCGCCGCATCACCGGCGATAAACACGCGTCCGGCGCGATAGTCGTCGGCAACCGCCACGCGCAAATCCCAGAAGCCCACGTGATCAAACGCGACATCAAACTCAAATCCGGCCGCACGATGCAAAAGCCCCTGGAAATCGTAGTTCTCGGTGGTGGATTCGTTGGGCACCGGTGCGTGAAAGAAAAATCCGTCAACCATATCGACGCGCCCGAAAAACCGCCAGTATCCCTTGAGATCGGGATGCATGATGTTGTAGGTGGATTTCAGCGGAAAGCGCTTGAGCCCTTCCTGCAAACCTTTCGAGCGAAACACCATCAGCACCATTTTCTGATCGAACTCCGCGCCGCTGCGCGTGATGCCGGTCTGATCACGCACCAGCGAATGACCGCCGTCGCAACCCACGATGTAATCGGCATTCAGCAATTGCCGCGCCCCGCCGTCGCGCTGTGCGATGGTGGCCCGCGCCGATTGCGCATCCTGCGCGATAGTCTCGGCACCCCAGCCGAAGAAGATTTTTACCGCGGGAAGTTCGGTCATCCTTGCCCGCAACACCTCCTCGGCCAGGTACTGCGGCAAGCGGTCGTATTGCTGAAAATAATATTTCTGCACCAGCTCGCGTTGTTCGGGCGCGCTCCAGAAATCACTCGTCAAGTCGCGGTAAACATTGACGCCGCTGGAAGGCACCTCGACAGGCATGATGCGCTTGGCGCGCAGTTCTTTGACGCAGTTCCAGAAATAAAAATGTTCCAGCGTGCGCTGCGTGAGATTTTGCCCCTTGGGGATGCGCTGCGGCTGAAGATGGCGCTCCACCAGCGCACAGGAAATGCCGCGCTGGCCCAATTCCACGGCCAGCCCCACGCCCACCGGACCACCGCCTACTATGATGACCTGAAACTTTTCTGCCATGACTCGCCTGAATATGAGGGGATAAGAATGTGCGAATAATTATCCGCGATGTTGAGCGTTTTGTGGCACTTGCCGTGCAGCCTGTCTATCCCGTCCATCCATGTTAAATTGTTGGTGAATTAATTTTTGAGATAGTCCCTTGAAGCTTCTCCTCTCGCTATCCATGTACGTCGCCGCCGCGATTGCCCTTCCGGCCATAGCTGCCGACACCTACCCCGCGCGTCCGATACGCCTGCTGGTGCCCTACGGCCCGGGCGGCAATGCCGATATTCTCGGCCGTCTGGTGGGTGCGCGCATTGCCGAAGCACTTGGGCAGCCGGTGATTATCGACAACCGTCCCGGCGCCAGCGGTCTGCTCGGTTCTGAAATGGTGGCGCGCAACTCGGCCCCTGATGGCTATACGCTACTGTGGGTGGCCAACGGGCACGCCACCAATCCGGCCATCGTCAAAAAAATGCCGTTCGACACCGCCAAGGATTTAGCCTCGGTCAGCCTTGCCAGTTCCACACCGATGCTGCTGGTGGCGTTCAACGGCATGCCCGTGGACAACATGAAAACCCTGATCGCCTACGCAAAAACACGCCCCGGCCAGATCAACTACGCCAGTTCGGGCAATGGCTCACCGAATAACTTCGCGGGTGAACTGCTCAATCTGATGGCGGGCATGAAGCTGGTGCATGTGGCGTATAAATCCACGCCGCAAGCCACCACCGACGTGATCGGCGGCCATGTGCATACCGCCATGGCGAGCCTCACCTCGGTGCTGCCGCATGTGCGCAGCAGCAAGCTCAAGGCGCTGGGCACCACCGGCGCGCAACGTTCCACGCTCGCGCCGGATGTGCCGGCCATCGCCGAAACCGTGCCCGGCTATCAGGCGAATATCTGGAACGGACTGATCGCCCCCGGCGCCACGCCGCGTGCCATCATTAACCGGCTGAATCAGGTCGTGGTACAGCAACTCAAACTGCCCGAGACGCGCGAGCGCTACGCCGCCATCGGCGCCGAAGTGCTCACCAGCACGCCGCAGGAGTTCGATGCGTTCATCCGCAGTGAAATGACCAAGTGGGAAAAAGTCATACAGGCTTCCGGCATGCGGACAAATTGAGGCGATGCCCCCGGTAGTGCTGCTACCATAACAACAACTACCGCAGCGTCTAACGCAGCATTACCCTCAGGAGCACTCGCATGTCCGGCGCCGCCAAAAGTACACGCATCCACCTGCTCGGTGACATCAATCTGCTGGGCGTTGACGACCCGGCAATTCCTTTTGCCAAAGTAGCGCCCGCGCTAAAAAGCGCCGACGCGGTATTCGCCAATCTCGAATGCAATCTGTATGACCCGTCCGAAAAACGCGAGATGATGCGCGACGATCAATCCGGCTTTGAAGGCATCTATGCGCCCCCCACGGCAGGCGAATCGCTGCGGCTTGCCGGCGTGCAGGTGATCGGCAACGCCAACAACCAGAACTACGGTGCGGATGCGATACGCGCCTCCAACCAGCGTTTGGATGCGTTGGGGATTGCGCACGCGGGCACGGGTGAGAACAAGGCCGCCGCGCGCGCGCCCGCGATCATCGAACGCAACGGACTGAAAATCGGCTTCATCCAGCGCACTTCGCAGTACTGGCCGAACAACCATGAAGCCGGCGAGCGCTCGGTCGGCGTCGCGGCGATGAAAGCCTACACCGCCTACCAGCCGCCGTATTACAAAGACAACAAGATTCCACCCAATCGTCCGGGCGCTCCCGCGAAAGTGATCACCTGGGTAGACCCGGATTATCTGGCCGAACTCAAGGCGGATATCGCCGCGTTAAAACAACAATGCGATATCGTGATCTCATCGCATCACTGGGGTTACGCCGAAGAAGTATTGCAGTATCAAACCGAACTCGCGCACGCCGCGATTGATGCCGGCGCCGACATCGTGATGGGCCACGGTCCGCATTTTCCGCTGGCGATTGCGTTCTATAAGGGCAAGCCGATTTATTACGGCCTCGGCATGTTTTGTTTCATACGCAGCAACAAAAAAACGCATCGCGGCTGGACCGGCATGGCGGCGCATCTCACGTTTGAAAACAAAACACTCACCGAAGCGGCATTTTCAATTGTGCGGCAAAACGACGCCACTGAAGTGACTTTCTCCGAGCCGCGAACTGAACGCGATGCGATTGCGCGAATTGAAAAACTCTGCGCGCCCTTCGGCACGACAGTACGCGTGGATGGTGAACGGGTCATGGTTACGGGTTCATGATGGTGAAAATCAAAACCTTCACCGCAAAGGCGCAAAGGCGCAAAGACAACGCAAAGAACTTCAAGACAAAAGACGTTTTTCTTTGAGGTGGTTCTTTGCGCCTTTGCG
>CAMDDY010000035.1 GCA_945893125.1 Bordetella parapertussis | reverse complement strand
CCATCACCTTTCTTGCGGCCTTCCCCCTTGGGCGCGTCGGCTGCTGCGCCATCCTTCGGTGCATCCGCGGCCTCGCCATCGGCGGGCGGTTTCTTGCGGCGCGGACGGTCGGGGTCTGCGCTCGCGCCATCACCCTTGACGGCGCCCTTCTCACCCTTCGCGGCGTCGCCTTTGGCGGCGTCTGCTTTGGTGGCATCCCCTTTTGCGGCGTCGCCCTTGTCGCCTTTCGCGGGGTCACCCTTCGCTGCGTCACCCTTCGCCGCATCCGCGCCTTCACCCCGCTTGCCGCCCTTGCCCTTGCCTCGCCCCTTGCCCTTACCATCGCCTTCCAGCACGCGCCGTTCCGCGATTTCCACTTTCATGCCGTCGCGCAGCCGGTCCATGCCGTCGATCACCACGCGCTCGCGCGGCTTGACGCCGGTTTCGATTTCGATGCGCGTGCCTTCCGTCACACCGGTCTTGACCGAACGCAGCGACACGGTTTGATCCTCGTTGACCACGTAAACAAACAAGCCCTGCGCGCCGCGCTGTATCGCCGAGGACGGCACGGTGATCGCGTCTTCGCGCGTGTCGACCAGCATCCGCACATTGACGAACTGATTGGGAAAAAGCAGCGCTTCGTCGTTGGCGAACTGCGCCTTTAACTTGATGGTGCCGGTGGTGGTGTCGATCTGGTTATCCGCGGTGAGCAGGCGGCCCATGGCGAGACGCACTTTTTGTTCGCGGTCATACGCCTCCACCGGAATTCTGTCGCCGGATTTCAGCCGCTTCAACACGGTTTGCAGATTGTCCTGCGGAATGTTGAACACCACGGTGATCGGCGTCACCTGCGTGATCACCACCAGACCCGCGGCGTCACCCGCGCGCACAATGTTGCCCTGATCGACCTGCCGCAACCCCAGCACGCCGGAGATCGGCGCGGTGACGCGCGCGTAGCTGAGTTGCAGCCGCGCGCTGTCCACCTGACCCTGATTGACCTTCACCGTGCCTTCAAGCTGGCGCACCAGCGCTTCCTGACTGCTCACCTGCTGCTCGGCAATCGAATCCTGCTTGAGCAGCACGCGGTAACGTTCCAGATCAACGCGTGCATTGGCGAGCAAGGCCTGATCACGCTGCATCTGTCCTTCGGCCTGCAACAACTGCGCCTGAAACGACCGCGCATCGATTTCCGCGAGCAACTCGCCTTCCTTGACCACTTGCCCTTCCTTGAACAACACGCGCATCAACTGCCCATCGACGCGGCTGCGTACGGTCACGGTGCGCAACGGCGTCACCGTGCCCAGACCATTCAGATACACATGCACGCTGCCGCTACGTGCAAGCGCCACCGCCACCGGCGCCACCGGGCGTCCGCCTTTGCCTTTGCCCTTGGCGCTTTTTCCGTCTTTGCCTTTATCGTCGCCCTTCGCATCGGCGGACGCAGCGGCATCTGTCGGCGGCGCAACCCACTTCTGATAGCCCCAATAGCCGCCACCGCCCAGCGCGGCCAGACTTACCAGCCACACTACCCACTTCGATTGTTTTGACATCGCCATATGATTTGACTATTGCAGTTCGGATTGAAAGCGGGATTGTCTTGTATCGAGCGTAAACACGCCGGTACGCACGAGCAGGGCGCGGAAAGCATACAACAAATCAGGCGCGGAAAACACGTCTTGAAACACTATGTGTACGTTACACGGATGAATCGCGCGGCGGACCCAATATGCCGTCCCACGGCTGCCACGTGGACGCCAGTTGAGCGTTCGGATGAAAAATCAATTCCTGGATCACGCCCGGCATGCTGCGCTTGGTGCGCTCCAGTTGCGCGAGGTCGGAGCCTTCGAACACCACGTCGATGCCGCCGGCGCCTTGATAGCGCCAGACTTCAACGTAGTAGTAGTAGCCCATCACCTGCCGCTGAAAGGTGAAATCCGCGCGCTGTGCCAGGTCGGCCAACAACGGCGTCATCGCCACGCGGCGGCGATCTGAAAATTTCGTGACAAAATTCGGCTGCGTGGTCAATGGATCGGTCAGCATCAGTTGCCGGAAAATCACGTTATCCACACCCACTCGCGCGGCAAAATCCAGATAGGCGATGACGTCCGCAGCATCCTCTACCGCATTGGCCACCAGCACGCACGACAATCGCACACGCGTGCCGCCCCGCCGCGCACGGCTTACGATTTCCCGCAAGGCATTTTCATCGGGTGATGCGCCGGCGTCACGATAACGCATCAATTTGGCGTTAATGCGTTCGTCCCAGTGCGCACGGCTGATATTAAGATGCGCCACGCCGGTATCGGCGATCCAGTCGATCAGCAGCCGGCCTTCGCGTGGGTTGAGCAAGCCCGAACCGTTGGTGGTCACCGTGCGCTTGCGCGCGCCGTGCGTCTGCAAGGTGCGCAGAATGCGCGGCAGGCGCGCATCCTGACTGGGTTCGCCGCCGGTCACCGACACGCTGGGGTTCAGCGGTCGCAGCGCATCGAGCACCGTTTGCATCGCGGCGAAATAACGCGTGTCGTCGCTTTCGATGGTTTTCTGTACCTCGAGCGCAACCCCGCGCGATGCCGGGCGCAGCTCCTCCACGCAAAACGCGCAGCGCGCGTTGCACGCCTGCGCGCTGTAGATCGATAGATTGGCGTTGGCGTAGACGATGGCGGGCGTTCCCCACAAATCCAGCGTTACCGTCTTGCGCGCCGTGCTGTTTGCGCCAAGATCAAAGGCCGCGCTCTGCTGCGCGCGCCATGCGGGTACAAAACTTGAAACGAAAGGAGCGTTCACGCGAGTTCCCCCATGCCCGCCGAGCGTGCCTTGAGATCGACGCCGAACACGCGTCCGTCGGGATTCACCATGCGAAAATTTTCCCCGGCCAGAAACGGCTCTTCCCAACCCTGTTCGCCGCTCGCCAAACCGTAGCGCTGCAAATAAAAAATATTGGCGCGTGATTGCAAACCCGCGTGCGTCACGGCGTTCAGTACCGCGCAATCGTCGCTGTCATAGCCGCGGCGCAAACGCACGTTGTAGATCACTTCCCGCTCGCCGCCCAGCGCCGCCAGCACATCCCGCACCTGTGCCGCCAGCGCGAGCAGCCCCGCATCATGATCGAGCAAATAGTGGTTGATCGACAGTTTCACCAGCAGCGGCGCGCCCAGTCGCGCAAGCCATGCACGCAGCTTATCGGCGCGGCGCGGCATCACCACGCCGTTGGTGCAAAGGATCAACTTGCCGCATCGCGGCTCATCACGCAGCCTGCCCGCGAATTCCCAAAACAAGGGATGCAATGTCGGCTCGCCACCTTCAAGTTGCACATCAAAATCACCGGCCGCGGGCAGGCTTGCCGCCAGTTGCTCCCAGGTAATCCAGGTATGACCCGCGGGAGACGAATACGTGCTGCACCAGGGACATGCGCGGTTGCAGTGATTGGTGAGCGCCGCGTAGACGCGGTGCGTGCGCCCGGCGAAAGGATGATCGTGCGGACGATCATGGGGCTGATCGTGAGGACGATCATGGGGATGACCGTGAGGCTGATCGTGCGGCAATGGGTTCAACTCATTCCTCGATCATTTTTGAAATGTAGGGTATTACCTTATCGACCGCGCCGCGCCGTCCCAGTTCCGCGTCTTCGCGCAGCACCACATGCTGATGCAGCAACGCGCGCAATTCCGCTTCCAATTCGTCGCACGGCCCTGTTGTGCCCGCAAGCACGCGATAGGTCAACGTGCAGCTACCATCACTCAATTGCTCGAAGCAATGCTGCACCAGCGGGTAACGCCGCAGCACCGTGGCCACATCCTGCGTCCCGATAGTCGCGCCGCCACCGGCGCGAAAGCGCACCGGCGCGCGACCTTCCAGTTCAAGCAAGCGCGGCATCGGATCACCGCACGGGCAGGATGCAAAGTCGATGCGGCCCCAGTCGCCGGTGCGATAGCGCAGCAGCGGAATAAAAGGGTTACGCCCTCCGGTGACGGTGATTTCACCGCGGCCGGCGGTCGGCCGGCCCGTATCATCCAGCGTTTCCAGATACACGTCATGCGGCAGCCAGTGATAGCCATGGCCGTGTGTGCAGGCGTAACCCAGCGGCCCGGTTTCGGTCAGCGAATACCAGTCGATCACCGGGCAGCCATACGCCGCTTGCAGCTTTGATTTGAGCGCCGGCGGCATCGCCACCGCCGTCGTCACCAGCGCCTTGGGCGTGCCGCCGATACCGGCCTCCAGCATGTCCGCAAAACTCAAGGGGTCGCCAGTGAGTATGCGTGGCGCAAAGTGACTGAAATAATTTTCGCGCGCTTTCGCATCAGGCCATTCGTCGGCAAACAAATTCAACTTCGCAAATCCGGCACCGCCCCAGCCCGCCATCACCGTCGGATAGGTCACCGTATGGCGCTGCGAGCCAACGAGGAAACACGCCGTGTCTTCGGGCGAGAATGTGGTGTCCACGCCGTAACGCGCCAGCGCGACATTCAGCAGCGGCAGATAACACGCGACCGCCAGCGCATCCTGCGCCACCAGCAGCGCGTGCCCGGTGGCGCCCGCCGTACGGTACACAATCATGCGTTCCAGCGGCGCGTCATCGGGCACCAGCCGCGCGGCATGGCTGGCGATATCTTCGCGCGATGTCGTGGGCAATTCCGCCCATTGCGCGGCAATATCCATGCCGTGCGCCACGCGTCCGCGCAACAACGGCGTGGCGGCGATGCGCGATTGCGCCCACGCGAGCATCGTGTCGCCGGGTTGCGCCGTGCGCCCGTCGCGCGCGGCGGCAAAGGCTTTCGCAAACGCCGACAATCGGTCCACATCCTCATGGCTCAACCGGTCACCCGCCGGATGGTTCCAGCGCGGCGCGCACGCGTGCGAATACAGCGCGGCGATCTTCGCGCGGCTGGCCGCGTTCGCCGCCGGTGACAATTCGTACAGGCGTTGCAGCGTGGGCACAGCCGGTTTGTCCGCGGATGCGCCGGCGGGTAGTGGTATGTCAGTCATTCCCGCGTTCCTTTCGCCGCCGCTTCTTGCGCCGCCTTTTTCGCCATTTCTTCGCGCACTTTGCGTTCGCGCGCCTCTTCGGCGGCGCGGCGCTTGCGGGCTTCTTCCTGCACCCTGCGCGACGCCGCGACGACGCGCTGACGCTCCACGCTGGAAATCGCCTCTAGCCGATCCTGCGCCTGCGTTTCTTTCTCGCCGTGCGGAACAAAACCCAGCGCTTTCAGGCACAGGCGCGCAAGCTCCTCGCGCCGGTCATCGTCTTGCACAAACGCATCGGCATTCGTCAGGGCGGCAAGTTCGGCCATGCTCCCGCCGTACAGCCAGTTTTGTGCGTCGGCGGCCACCGACGTAGCACCGGCCCTCGCGCGAAACCACGGATCGGCCAGCAACCACGCGGCGATCAACATCACGCGCAGCAGGTTGCGCCGTGGCTTGTCGGCCTTGTCCGGATGCAGGCTGGTCAGCCAGCGCGCATGGGGGTTCAACAAGCCCAAGCCGCGCAGCACGTCACCCACCACCGCGCCGGTTTCCACGCCCTTCGCCGAACCCTTCGCCGTGCCCATCGCCGGCTCCGCCAGCATGTCGGCCGGCGTTTCCGCGAGGCGGCGTGTCAGTTGTTGCAACAGGGGGCCGGGCGACATGCTCATTTTTTCTCCCACAGTTGTTGCGCGAAGTTGCGCGCGAATTCGAGCACCTGCTCCCAATCGCTCACATAGGCGAGACGCCAGCCCAGCCCCGCAAGCTTTCGCGCATCGCCCTCGAACGCTTTCAGATAAGGCGCCGCGTGCCCCGGCGTGTGCAGCAGCATGGTGCCGCCGCCGCCCGCCTTGCGCAACGCGGCCTCGGCCGCCGCCCACCCCTCGCGTTGCGCGCCCTTGGCACCCGTCGCGCCATGCTTTTCGCGGAGCGAACTGTAGATATCGCTATCGGTCAGTATCAGCAGATGCACCGGGCGATGCCGCGCCGCCAACCGAGCCGCCATGTCGTCAAGCCGGAAAATGCCGTAGCTGTACCCTTGGCCGAGATATTGCGTCATCAGCCGCAGCACCGAATCCTGATCGCGGCGAAAGCCATCGGTGGCGATGGATTTGCCGGGCTCGCCCGACAGGCACGCCATCACGCGCCCGCCCGCGCGCAACGCCGACAGCGCGATGATGAATCCGGCCAGCACCGGAAACGATAGTTGCGCGCGTGGATTGGGCATCGAGCCCGAACAATCGATACCGATGTACAGGTCAAACGGTTCTTTTTGCGGATCCTGCCCCGGCGAATCGCCATACACGCGCGTGAGCGTGGTGACGCCGGGCACCACGTGCGGACTGCGCGTGATGCTTTCGATCCAGTCGATGTCGCTGAAATCGCGGCCCATGTCCCAGGTCTCCAGGCCTTCGGGCATCGGCTCCCGCGCCACCGGCGTTTCCTTCTCCGGAAAACGAATCAGATACGGCAGCGCGCGCTCGCGGTAATAACGCAGCGTAACGTCTTCTTCGCTGGCGCGCGGGTTGAGTTGTTTGACCAGCTCGCGATATTCAGCCACGCTGCGGTAACGCTGGTAGGTTTTTTTGCCACCGCGATCTTTTGAATTGGGTTCGTCGTCTTGCCCGCCGCCGCTTTTTCCATCGTCCTCACCGCCCGGTTCCGCCGCATCACCCGCCACCAGCGGGTCTTCCGACGGATGCAACACCGGATCGTTTTCATCCGCCTCGATTTCGGATAGCCCTTCGGGCAGAGCGCCGTCGCTGCCGCCACTATCGTTGTCCAGCAGTTCGCGCGCGGCTTTTTGCAGTTTGTTGCCTTCCGCCTCGGTGAGATAACTCAGGCACAGTGCGCCGAACGACGCAGCGCCTTTAAGCCAATCCCGCGCATACACGCGGATCAGTCGCGCGCCAAGTTGTGCATCACCTTCCTGCCCGTCGGCCAGCGGCGTTTTGACCAGCGTGCCGCGATCCAGTTGCCACAGCAACTCGTACATGCGCAGATAAATACGCCATAACACGCTGCCGCCGCTCCCGCCGTCGCCCAATCTGGCGTAAATCTGATCCAGCCGCAAACCGTGATGACGCTGCAAACGGTTATTGATAAAAAGGTCGGCGTACAGATTGGCGATCATCGGCGCGTGCTGCTCGACGCCCGGCAGGCCGCGCCGCACGCGAATCAGCATGCGCGCGTGATCGTTGAGATCGCCCGGACAATAAATATGATGGCCGATCTCGTGGCCCATCACCTCAAGCGGAAATTCGGCGAGGCCACGCTCCGCGATTTCTTCGAGATTCAACACCACGGCGTTGTCATTGAAACGAATCATCGCGAAGCTGCCCGTCAGGTGCTCGCGCTGCGCATCGCGGCTGTTCAGGCACCACACGGGGTCGGACAACCGCGCGTACGAACTCCACAACGCAAGCGCCTGCGGCCATTGCGCGCGCCAGGTCTCGCGCAGTTTTTCCAGTTCAGCGGCGCCGGCCATTACGACTGCGGGCAGCGCAACAACGCCACTTGATAGGAGGTGTGCAGGGTGACCGCGATGATGCCGGCGCAGACTACCGCCGTATGCGCGGTTTCGAGCTCGGCGAATTTGCGCGACTGCTTGCCCGCCGTGACCGTTCCGTCGGCGCCTACCGTTGCCGCGGATGGCATTGCGGATGGCGGCGCGCCCAGCGGCCAATCCAACGCGCTGCCCATGCGCACCAACTGCACGCCGTAGCCGTCGGCGGCAAGCCACCACGTGGTGTCACCATCGCTGGCCGCAAGCTTGTTCGCGGCAATGCCGATTTGCGGCTGAACAGAAAACGCTCCGCCGGATTCACCCAAACCACGATAACCGCCGCACCAACCCAGCCACTCCGGTTGCGCCGTTTGCGCGCCGCCAA
This sequence comes from Bordetella parapertussis, assembly GCA_945893125.1. Taxonomy (GTDB): domain Bacteria; phylum Pseudomonadota; class Gammaproteobacteria; order Burkholderiales; family SG8-41; genus UBA5216. The sequence continues at coordinate 10,758 of CAMDDY010000035.1, read as the reverse complement.
TCTCATCCGCGCGCAGGGCGGGCGCCTGCGCCAGCGCTTGCCACAACGCCGTGTCGGGCAGCGACGGCAAATCCAGCGCTTGCCGTACCCACGCGGGCGGCAAGCCCGGCCCGGCCTGCAACGCCGCCGCGCGATACGCCGGCAAGCCCACCCGCCACGCCAGCACGCGCCCCAGCGCGAGCAGCGCGTCTATATCCGCGGATCTCGCCGCGATATGCGTCAGCCGCTGTGTCCAGTCCTGCGCGCGAGCGGCGTTGATCCGGCACAGTTGATACAACGCATTGAGCAACGCCGCGCTCACGCGCTTAGGATCGCGCATGAGCGCGGGCGCGAAAGCGGCGAGCAATTGTTTGTAACATGCCGCCAGCTCCGGCTCGCGCGGCTGCGCGCCCAGCCAGCGCTGGGCCACCAGCGGCAACGCCTGGTCGTAGAGTGCATCGATCACCGCAGGCACGGCGGACTCGTCGTGGGCGGCGATAATTTCGGCCACCGGGTTCAGCGTGTCCCGCACAAAGGCCAGCCAGTCTTCCGCCGCCAGCGCGCGATACTGCTGCTGCGCGAGTCGGAAGCGCTGATTGAAATCCGCTCGCCGCGCCTTGAGCACCGCGGCGAGCGGCGGGCCGATCACGCCTTCCATTTCAGCCAGCGCAGATAATTCGTGTAACGCTGATGCAGGTATTTCAGCTTGAGGATGTCGTCGAAGCGCGGACCGTAGAGCTTGCGCTCCTGACTCCATTGCGCCAGCGTGCGCTCGATACGCGCAAGGCGATTGCGCACTTCCGCTTCCTGCAGACCGTCAAGTCCTTTCTGATATTCGGCATCAAGTAACCCGACCGGGTCGTCCTTGTCGAGATTCAGCCGGTCGTATTCCTGGCACGATTGATCGAACAGTTGGCGCAGCCAGCCGATGCGATCGACGCGAAACACCGCCTGCCCGTTTTGCTCGAACACCGGTGCGTCGGCGTTTTGCGCGAGCTTGTCGTGCAGCACGAACGGCAGAATCTGGCGGATATCCTCGATGGTGACGAAATCATCACCGCGAAACCACGCCATCGCTTTCACGAACACCAGCGTGGTCATCAGCGCGCGCACCGACAGGCCGTTGCGCGTCTGCTGGCCGAGATCCTTGACCTTGTCCTTACCGGTATCGAGCGCATCGAGCTGGTGGAACTCCACGCCGGAGAGTTTCACCGTATCCTTGGTTTTGTATTCGACCTGCGCCGCCGCGTATTCGTAGAACTCGAACTGGCTGGCGAAATGTTCGATGCGGCGGCGCAGCGGATCGGGCAATTTCACCGCGAGTATCGCCGCGCTGGCCTGATCGATCTCGGCTTCGTTGAAAATGATCGCGCTCGGCACCATGGTTTCAGGTTTGATGCCGGCCTCGATGCGCGACAGCAGGTCACCGAGAAAGCGCGGATTAAAATGCAGCGCCTTCACCACCACGTCGATACGGTCGCGCAAGGCCTCGATCACCTGGTAGGTGCCGCCGCCCGCATCGTCGTTGGCGGTGAGGTACCACGCGGCCTCGGGGCATTCGTAAATCTGGTCGAGCAACTCGGCGTAATTGTCCGCCATCACGGTGAGCAGCGCCGATTGAGTGCGCGTCGGAATGCGGTTGTATTCGTCGATGATTTTCACGCGCATCGCCAGCCAGCGCCGCCACGCGATGCGTATCGCATCCATGCTCTCGGCCTTCACCAGATCACCCGGTAGCGGATTACCGAGCAAGTCGGTAATCGTCATCTGCGGCTGGCCGTGCTGGATGGCGCGTTTGACATCCTTCAACGAGTAACCGGCGAGTATGCCCATGAGTATCGCGCTCGCGGTCTTGCCGCGCCCCGGCCCGCCCACCAGCAGGCAGCGCTTGCGCGCCACCAGATTCAGCAGCGGCAGCAGCACGAAGCTCGAATAACTTTGCCCTGACGGCAAACGCAAGATACTTTTTTGATCACCAAAGGTATATTGCTGCGAAGGGCCGTCCTGATATTCGATGTCGTAGTACGGATTGATGATCGCGTGATTGACGATCCAGAAATACGCCTGGCGCAGTTTTTCGTCGAGCGCGATTTCTCCGGCGACAGAAGCCTGCGGTTGCGCCAGCGGCCCGCTATAGAGATCGGCGACGTCAAACGCTTTCGCGCTTGAGGTCGGGCGCGGATTGGTGGGCGATTCCGAAACCTTCTGGAACATATCCAGCAGACCCATGTCGATGTCTCCGTGTGTATAACGCCGCTCTAAAAAATATCAATAAAAACAATTAGTTATATCATTATTGGCGTTTGGCATACGCCTGCACGAACGCTTCCTGCACTGCGGTTTCAATCGCGCGCGGAGAACGCCGATCACGCACCAGCATGATCGCGGCGTCGGCGCTCATGCCTTTGCGCGTGAGATAACTCGCCGCCACCATGCCCGATCGACCCAGACCCGCGACACAATGCACCGCTACTTTACCGTTTTGCGCGAACGCAGCGTCGAGCCAGCGCGCGATGCCGTTCATCCATTCAGGCGTCGTGGCGCGCTGATCCAGCAAGGCTTCCTGCCGGTGCGCGAGTCCCGCCGCGCCCGCGGCGTCCGCCAGCCACTCCACCCCGCGCGCCGCCAGTTCATCGGGCGTCACCAGCGACAACAGGTGCGTCACGCCGGCTGATTTCAAAGTGGCCAGATCCGTCGCCAGATCGCGTTCGTAATCGCGCCGCCCAGGCAACAGCGTGATGCCGAGATTCGGCAGCGCGGGCGTCAGCCAATCCACGCGCAGCGGGCCGCTGCGCGTCAGCCGCTGCTCGATCTTCGCGGCGGCTTGGCCGGCGGTGTACAACGCCCACAGTTTTTGCCAATGATTGCATTCGTCAAAGCCCATGCTATGCACGGCGTAGCGCAGTTGCGCGATCAGCAGCTGCAACGGGTCGCGATCGCTTTCCAGTAACGCCGGATAAAACCCGCGCAGCTTGCGCAGGGTATCCCATGCGCGTGCGAACTGCGGCGCCGTTGCCGGCGGAGCCAGCAATTCCCCCGCGAGATCGCGCACCTCAAGCAATGCGTCGGTCAGCCGCGCGGCGGACGCTAAATCGCGCTCGTTTTCGACCGGCGTCCAGATAAACAGCACATCATTTTCGAGCTTGGCGAGATCCCTGAGGATATGCCCGCGGTGCGTGTGAAAAAAATCAATCAGCCACACATTGCGATGCGCATCGAGAATGATGTTCGCGCCATTCAGATCGCCATGCACATGCGCAAACCACCACGAGCGGCCGCTCTGTCGCGGCAGTTTCGCCAGCGCCGTTTCGTAGAACGCGCAAATGTTGGGCGTCGTCACATCGCCCGGCAACGTGAGCGTGGCGCCATCCGCCCGCGCGCCGAGCAGCGCTTCCACGCGCTTGCGCACGCCCGGCGCCCACTTCGGGCTGAACTCGTAGTAATCAAACAAATCCACCGCCTCGCGTTCCGGCGCGCTGTAAAGCCGCGCCAGTTGTTCACCGAACACCGTGTCGAGAATTTGATTGATGTCGGCCTGCGGCAGGCCATCCATGTACAGCCGCTGGAACGTGCTGGCGACGCCGCCGCCCATCGCGGCGTAACGGTACTTGATCGCGCCGCGTTCGCCCCAATCCGCAAAGTCAGTGATGCGCGGCGCGGAGTTGCCGAGCACCTGTTCGATTTGCTCGAAGGCGGCGCGCTCGCGGCCTATGGGATCGCGCGCGCCGATTTTCACCACGTGCGGCGCCTGGCGGCGGCGCTCGCGATCGGTGCTGTCGCACGCCAGCACCAGATTGCCGGAGAAGCCGCCCGACAGCGCCTTCGCGTTCACGGCGGAACAATCGCGAAACAGATACGCCAGCAATTGCCGGTCAATATCATTGGGCGCGAGCGTGCCGGCAAATTCCAGCCTGGGCTGAAAACCGCCTTCCGCTTGCAACGGCGCTTCATCCAGCGTGCCGCCGAGAAAATCCACAAACCCGCCGACCGAATCGATAATGCGTATGCCGAGCAGGTTGCGCAACTGCTGTAACGCGAGAAAATGCCCGTTGCGGCTCGCGCTCGCCGCCAGCGCGGAGCACACGGCAATTTGCGCATCAGGGAAACGCGTGCGCAGTTCGTAGGCAAGGAAACTCACCTTGGCTTCCGTCCACACCCCCATCAGTCCAATACGGGTCTGCGGCACGGCGGCCACCGTCAGTTCCTCCGCCAGCGGCGTGCCGAGAAAATCATTCAATCCTGGCGAGTCGATGATGACCGCCTTGCGTGAAGCGCCCGCATCGGGAAACGCAAACGCGGCGCCACGCGTGCCCTTGATGCAGTGCGTGCCGAATTGCTTGAGGTGTTGCTGCTGCGCGGGATCGGCGGCATCGTGCCAGTCGCGAATATGCACCAGCTTCAGTTGCGCATCCGGTTGCTGCTGCGCCCAGCGCATCACGCGCGCCACCGGACCTTCGTCCGGGTTTTCACCCATCAGCCGCCGCGCTTCCTCGAATCCGATGTGCAGCAGATTCGGCAATGCATCATGGCGCCCCACCGGCGCCACGAAATCATGTTGCAGACATTGCGTGATGAGGATGGCGGGGGCGGTCATGTTTATCGTCGGCTAAAAATGCATTCAAAAATCATTTTAGCCGCAAAACATGCATTGGATCGGAACGCGTGATGGTTCCGGTCTACGCCGCAAGCGTCAGGCCTTCAACGCCTTGTAGCGCAGCCGCTTGGGCCGCGCGCCTTCTTCGCCGAGGCGCTTGCGTTTGTCGGCCTCGTATTCCTGATAGTTGCCGTTGAAGAACACGATTTGCGAATCGCCCTCGAACGCGAGGATGTGCGTGGCGATGCGATCCAGAAACCAGCGATCATGCGAGATCACCAGCACGCAACCGGCGAATTCCAGCAGCGCGTCTTCCAGCGCGCGCAGGGTTTCGACATCGAGATCGTTCGACGGCTCGTCGAGCAGCAGCACATTGGCACCGGTAATCAGCGTTTGCGCCAGATGCAGGCGGCCGCGTTCACCGCCCGACAGATTGCCCACCAGCTTCTGCTGATCCGGCCCTTTGAAATTGAAACGGCCGAGATAAGCGCGCGACTGCATTTCAAATTTGCCGACGTTAATGATATCGAGCCCGCCGGAAATCGCTTCCCACGCGGTTTTGTCGTTGGGCAGCGCGTCACGATTCTGATCCACCACCGCGATCTGCACGGTCGAGCCGATGACGACTTCGCCGCTGTCGGGTTTTTCCTTGCCGGTAATCATGCGGAACATCGTCGATTTGCCCGCGCCGTTGGGGCCGATGATGCCGACAATCGCGCCCGCCGGAATCGAAAAATTCGCTTTATCGATCAGCAGCCGGTCACCATAGGCTTTGCTCACGTCCTTGAACTCGATCACGCTGTCGCCCAGGCGCTCTGCCACCGGAATAAAAATCTCCTGCGTCTCGTTGCGTTTTTGGTATTCGTGCGACGACAGTTCCTCGAAACGCGCCAACCGCGATTTCGATTTCGCCTGCCGCGCTTTTGGGTTCTGGCGCACCCACTCCAGTTCTTTTTTCAGCGCCTTCTGCCGTGCGGATTCGGTGGATTCTTCGATCTTCAGCCGTTGTCCCTTTTGATCGAGCCACGAACTGTAGTTGCCCTTCCACGGAATGCCGCTGCCGCGATCGAGCTCCAATATCCACTCGGCGGCATTGTCCAGAAAGTAGCGATCATGCGTCACTGCCACCACCGTGCCGGGAAAACGCGTGAGAAATTGTTCCAGCCAATCCACACTCTCGGCATCCAGATGGTTGGTCGGCTCGTCCAGCAGCAGCATGTCGGGTTTTGACAGCAGCAAACGGCACAGCGCGACGCGGCGTTTTTCGCCGCCCGACAACGGCCCCATCTTCGCGTCCCATGGCGGCAGGCGCAGCGCGTCACCCGCGATATCCAGTTCATGCTCCGAGTCGCCGCCGGACGAAGCAACGATGGCTTCGTACTTGGCCTGCTCCACCGCGAGCTTGTCAAAATCCGCATCGGGTTCGGCATACGCAGCGTAAATTTCGTCGAGCTTCTTTTTTGCGTCGGCGGTTTCACCCAGACCTTCTTCGACCGTCTCGCGCACGGTTTTGTTGGCATCGACCTGCGGCTCCTGCGGCAAAAAACCCACGCGCAAATTCGGCATCGGCTCCGCGTCACCGTCGAAATCGCTATCGACCGCCGCCATGATTTTGAGCAGACTGGATTTGCCGGAACCGTTAATGCCAAGCACGCCGATCTTCGCGCCGGGGAAGAACGACAGATTAATATCCTTGAGAATCACGCGCTTGGGCGGAACCATTTTGGTCACGCCGCGCATACTGTAAACGTATTGAGCCATGTCAATGCCTGAATTCTGATTAATAGGGAAGTAGGGGGTGTCGCGAGAAACGAGGGCGCATGATAGCCGAAAACAGCCTTGCGCCTACTCAAGGTCTCTTCGTTTCATAACCCAAGACGCTGCCAGACAAGCAAGGGTCACCCCGGAATGGACATTCGGGATCATGCGGGCGTTTACGCGTGCTTAAAAAACGAACTGTCTCCCGACGGATGCCGGCGTAAGCACCTCCTCGCTGTAGACGCGCGCCAATGCGTTCACGGCGCGCCAGCCGGTGCAATGGCACGGGACTATCCGCTTCAATGCGAATCCGCCGAAATCCCGAATGGTGTCGGGAATAACCGGCTCTACTTCAGCCCCCGTGAGATGAAATCCACCCATGACACCATAGAGCGGCACGTCGCCGAACACGTTGCGCGCGTCCGTGAGCACGTTGATCACACCCGCATGGGAACAAGCCGTGAAAACAACCACACCCTTGCCTTTGACGTATGCCGCGACGTAACGCTCGTCCAGGATCAGCGGATCCGGCTCCCAATTCACACCATCCTGCGCCAGCTTCACGTGCGGCGGAAGACCGCGCTCATAGGGCGTTACACGCGGAATCTCGCCACTCACATAGAACATCTGCTCCATGATGGCCCGTGCGTCTGGCGCATTTACGATCGCCGCACCCCGCCGCTCAAGGTCAACAGGATTCATCACCGGTTCCGCCGGCACCACCAGTCCGTTGGGCTGGCGCAAGCCGCGCGTCAAGAACATGCCCGGGTTGACGTGGAAGGGAACGGGATTCCTGCCGTTGGCGGAAACGACCAGACGCAACGCCTCGGGTAATCCCCCCGCGTGATCCCAGTGGCCATGCGAGAGAAAAATGCCGCCGACCTCGCCGAAAGGCGTTCCAAGCCGGTCACCGTTGCGCGCCAAGGTATAGGCTTCCGGGCCAGCGTCGAACAGCAGTATCTGGATGTCGCTGCCGATGCGTGCGGTAATAACCAGTGACAGGCCGTGATTCGCGCAACATCGAGCATGACCTGACGAAACCATGAGTCCATTGGCCCGAAGTATCGCCTGTTCGCCGGTTACGCCCTTCGGCGCGGTTGAAAGCGGATCAACGACGTTGTCTACCAAAACGCTGACTTCGAGCGCGTCTACAGGTCTCAGCGCGCGCGCAACGATTGAACTCATGTTTCCTCCGTCAGGATCGGAACTGCACAGACTCAATCAAAAAACGCGAAAGTCCGGGTTTCTATGCTTTCACGCGACGGCGCATTGGGCGGCGATGCCGGATCGTCAAATGCGCTGTGCGCGGTAAAGCGCGACGGCTTGCCGGCGTCTGAATCAAACACCTTGAACACCAGCGCCTCGTGCCGCTCCATCCGCGGAAAGTGAAACCACACGTGCGAGGGGTTGTGCGAGATGTGGTACACCTCGCCGGTGCGATCCTTGTAGCGCCGCTGCACACGGATAAAACCTTTTTGCGGAATGCTGCGGCCATCACAAATGCCCAGCGGGTCCATCATCACCGTGCCGCGTATCGGCCGCCATACCTGAATGATGGCCCAGCGTTTGGTAAAACGGCGTTCGGCCTCGGCATCGCCGACGATTTCGCGCAACCGCCGCGGGGCGGAAGTCTCGGTGTAGTCGTTATGCACGCCTTTGACGGTCGGCCGCGCGTTCAACGATTGCTGCATCTGCTCGTCGCTCACGCGCACCGTGTGATCGAACACCACCACGTCAACGGCGCCCGTGTGCTTTTTGATCAGCGCCTGCACTTCGGCATCGTAAACGCCCTTGCGCTGGGCCTCGGCGGTGAAATCCGCGACCTGCGTGTGATGATCGACAAACACAAAACCGTGGGTGTCGATATCAAACGTATCGCGCAACGGCCTGCCGTCGAGCACACTCATCTCGTGCTGCCGGTACTGCGGATCAATCGCCTTGTGCGCCATCTCCGGCCAATCAATGTAACGCACCGGCGGCACGCCGGTATCGACGATGTAGTTAAACTTGGCGTGTATGGTCTCGGTGGTACTGATGGTACTGGTGGCAGGCCTCTCGGCGACGATAGTCATGGGCGGTTCCTTCGGCTGAAGATTGGCTATGATGATAGCGGGTTTTTAAAATGGGCACGTACTGTGCAACACCCGCGTCACACCGCGCGCCCCGCGCGATGCCCCTCGGCAATGGCATGCGACAGCCGTCGCGGCGCGCGCGCATCTCCCACGACGTGTACGTTGGCGAAGCCGGCGTCGCGTAACAGCGCAACCAGGCCGTCATTGACGCGCTGCATGCCCGTCCACAGCAACCCTCGAATATCGCGCAACACGATGGGGCGTTCACCGTGAAAGTAGCGATGCAGCACCAACGCGCCGTGTTCGGCCCTGGCTATCGTTGCATTGTCGTAAAGCACCACGCCGCGCTGATCGAGCGAACGCAGCAGGCTCATGCGTGACACTTCGGGTATTTCACGGAACGGCTGCATGAAGCGCGTCACATACGTGACGTGCTTGCCTTGGCGCGCAAGGTGTTCGGTCAGCGTGGCGCTCCAGTAGTGGCCGTCTTCGTCTATCACCACCCAGTTTCCATCCGGCAAATCATCCGGTATGCGCGCGTCGTACGCATGCACCGGCACCGAGCCATCGCCCGCGAGAAGCGGCGCGGCAACAGCGGCGCCCGTCGCCACGATGACGGACTCCGGCGCCAGCTCGCGCAACGCCGCTGCATCGACCTTTTGCCCGAGTCGTACCTCGACACCCGCTTTCTGGATTTGGCGTTTGAGAAACTGCACCGCCAACGAAACTTCATGGAAATCCGCGAAGCGTTCCGCGCCCGCGAGCTTGCCGCCCAATTGCGTGGCCGCTTCATACAGCGTCACCTCGTGGCCGCGCGCGGCGGCCACCCATGCGGCTTCCATGCCCGCCGCGCCGCCGCCGATCACCGCCACGCGGCGGCGCACTGCGGCCATATCCAGAGCCAACGGCGGCATGGATATTTCGTTGCCGACCGTGGGATTCACGCCGCAGGCAATTTTTTTGCCGCTGCCCCAGCAGGTGCTGGTGTAGATGCAACGGCGTATATCCTCACTGTGCCCTTCCATCGCCTTCAACGGCCACTCCGGATCCGCCACCAGCGCGCGGCTCATGCCGATCAAGTCTGCTTTGCCTTCGGACAAAAGGCGTTCGGCCTGTTCCGGCGTTTGGATGCGCGCGGTGGCAACGATAGTCAGCGCGCCCGCCACCGCTTTGATTTCGGCCTGCAAATCCACATACGCCGGCGCTGGGTAATGGCTGTCGGGGCAATGCGTATCCAGCGTGTTGAAGTTGCCCTGTGTCAGCGACAGAAAATCCAGTTCATTGCGCCCGGCGAACCGTTGCGCGATGCGTTTCGTATCCTCGATGCCCAAACCACCTGCGGTGAATTCCTCCACACCCATGCGATAACCGACGATGAAATCGCGGCCCACCGCCGCACGGATGCGCGTGATGATTTCCAGCGGGAAACGCAGGCGGTTTTCAAATGATCCGCCGAACGCGTCGTCACGCTGATTGCTGTACGGCGACACAAACTGCTGAATGAGATGGCCCTGCGCGCCATGCAGTTCAATGCCGTCGCCGCCGGCCTCCTTGACACACACTGCGCCCTGCACAAAGCCGGCGATCACGGCTTCGACCTCATCAAGCGTCATCGCATGCGGCATGCCGCCGCTGCGCGGGCACGCGAGGGCCGACGGCGCCCACAGCGCGGCCGCGCCGGTGCTGTGATGCTGGCGGCCGTTGTGATTGAGTTGCGCGATGATCAGCGCGCCTTCGTCCTGCACGGTGCGCGCGAGTTTGCGCACGCTGGCTATGGTCTCCGGCACATACAGTTGCAGGCTGTGCCCGTGCCCGGTGCTGCTCGGATGGATGCGCATGCCTTCGGTAACCACCATGCCGCTGCCGCCGCGCGCGATGCGCTGGTAAAACGTCAGTGTGTGTTCGGTGACCTGCTCGCCCTGAATGGTATTGGTGAGCGTCGCCAGCCGCATGATGCGGTTGCGCGATTGCTTGTGGCCGAGGCGCACCGGCTCAAACAGTTTCGGATAAGGCGTGGTCATGAAGGTTCGTGCTCGTTAACCCAGCGTGATGCCCGCCTGTTTGGCGAGACGCCGCCAGTGCGTCACTTCGCTCTGGATAAATTGCCGGAATGCCTCCGGCGTGCCGCCCACGGGCTCGCCTGCATCATCGACGATGCGCTCCTGAATCTCGCGTGTACGCGCAATCACCGCAAGCTCGGTGCTTAACTTGTTAAGCACGGCGGGCGGGGTGCCGGCCACGCCGACGAAACCGTTAAAGGTATAGGTTTCAAACTCCGGCACGCCTTGACTTGCGATCGTCGGCACTTCGGGCAGCAGTTTTGACGGCTGCGCCGCGCTGATGCCCAGCGCGCGC
>CAMDDY010000034.1 GCA_945893125.1 Bordetella parapertussis | reverse complement strand
AACTTGGTGGTCGAGGGGCTCGGATGCTATCGCACCTCGCCCACCCAACCTATTAATCAGAGTTGCACTTCGAATTTGAACTCGCGAATTTAAAAACATCTACTTACATTTAAAATACACTCACACTTACCCAAGGAAAAAAATGCCCGACACCGCATCCCAACCTCATCTGCCGCTTTCCGGCGTCATCGTTCTTGATCTCACACTCGCGCGCGCCGGCCCCACCTGCGTGCGCCATCTCGCCGATTGGGGCGCGGATGTAATTCGTGTTGAACCGCCCTCCACCGGCGGCGAGGATGTGGTCGGTCGCCGCAACGGTTCGGACTTTCAGAATCTGCATCGCAACAAGCGCGCGATACAGTTAAATCTCAAAACCGAAGAAGGCTACAAAGTCTTTATGAAGCTGGTGGCGAAAGCCGACGTGCTGATCGAGAACATGCGCGCGCCGGTCAAAGGCCGTTTGAAAATTGCCTACGACGATCTGAAAAAAGTGAACTCGCGCCTGATCTACGGCAGCATCAGCGGCTTTGGCCAGACCGGCCCTTACAGCCAGCGCGGCGGCGTGGATCAAATCGCGCAGGGCATGGGCGGCTTGCAGTCCGTTACCGGCGAAGCAGGACGCGGGCCGATGCGCGTGGGCATACCGATTTCTGATCTGTGCTCCGGCAGTTTTCTCGCGATGGGTATTTCGATGGCGCTGTTTGACCGCAGCCGCACAGGCGAAGGGCGCTGGGTGCATACCAGCCTGCTCGAATCGCAGATTTTCCTGATGGATTTTCAGGCGTCGCGTTATCTGGTCAAGGGCGAAGTGCCGGGCCAGACCGGCAACGATCATCCGACGTTTACACCGACGGGCGTGTTCAAAACCAGCGACGGTTACATGAACATCGCCGCGAGTTCGGGCCGCTTGTGGGAAGGATTCTGCGATGCCGTGGAAAAACCGGAATGGAAAGCCGATGCCAAATGGAGCACGGCGGTGGGCCGCACCCAGGATCGCCCCGCGCTGAATGCCGCCATCTCGGAAGTCACCCAACACAAAACCGCGGCGCACTGGGTTGAAATTTTCGAGGCCGCCGGCATTCCCGCCGGCCCGATCAATACCATGGACAAAGTGTTTGCCGATCCGCAGGTGCAGCATATCGGCATGGCCGCGCCGCTCAAAACCAAATTGTTCGGCGACACAAAGTTTGTGGCCTCGCCGGTTAATTTTCACGGCATGCCGCGCAAGCTGCGCAGCGAAACGCCGGAGCCGGGGCAACATACCGAGGAAGTGTTGAACTGGATTGGGGTTTCCAGTGCCGAGCAGGCGAAGTTGAAGTCGGCTGGCGCGATTTGATTTTTTGCTTGCGGTCGGACCGCCACCGTTTGTGATGGGTTTCACCCATCCTACGGACGCCTGCGTAGGATGGGTGAAACCCATCACAAACGCACGCTACCACCCATAAAAAAGCCGCGCCAAAACTGGCGCGGCTTTTCTTATTACCGGGACTGCCTACACCAACCGCAACCCACCTGACAGCGGCACACTGCGCACCGGCTTGCCGGTGGCCGCGAATATCGCGTTTAGCACCGCCGGCACTACCACGCAAATCGTCGGCTCGCCCACGCCACCCCAGAAATCGTAGGTTGGCTGGATCACTGTTTCCACCTTGGGCATATGCACGATCTTCGGCATATGCAGCGTGTGGAAATTCGTCTCCTTGATGCGACCATTTTCCACCGAGCTTTCGCTCATCAGCGTGCTGATACCCATGGCCACTCCGCCCTGCACCTGGGTTGCGATCTGCTCCAGGCTCACCGCATGGCCGCAATTGGTGGCCAGCACCATTCGATGTATTTTCACGTCACCCTTGGCGCTGACCGATACCTCGGCGGTGGCTGCGGAATAACTGCCATAACCCATGAACTGCGCGATGCCGCGATGACGGCCAGCCGGCAGCGGCTTGCCCCAGTCGCCTTTGTCTGCGGCAGCATTGAGCACGCCCAGGTGTTTGGGATGTTTTTGCAGCAGCGCGCGGCGAAACTCGAGCGAATCCTTGCCTGCGGCACGCGCCACTTCCTCGATGAAACACTCGGCGAAAATACCATTGTGATTGGTATTCACACCGCGCCAGGGTCCGACGGGCACATGCGTATTGCGCATCGCGTACTCGGTGCGCAAATTCGCTGGTGAATAGCCAAACTGCGCATCGCCCGGCGCTTTCCACAAGCCCTGTAACTGGCGCACGTCGCGGCCATTCTTGATCGCGGCCGGATTGGCAAATGCGTTGATGGATTGACCGGTGACGCGAATGTACAAACCGGTGAGATTTCCGTTGGCGTCGAGGCCTGCGGACATTTTCGCCTGCTGGATGGGCCGGTAAAAATCGTGGCCCAGATCTTCTTCGCGCGACCACAGCATTTTGACCGGCGTGCCCGGCGGCAACTGTTTGGCGATCAATACCGCCTGACGCGTGAAATCCTGATTGCCGCCGCGGCGGCCGAATCCACCGCCAAGATCCATTTTGTAAACCTCGCATGCGGTCAACGGCAATCCGGATGTTTGAGACAGCGTGGCCATCGATGCTTCGGCATTCTGCGTCGCCACCCAGCATTCCGCTTTATCCGCGGTAAGGCGAACCGTCGCGTTCATGGGTTCCATGCACACGTGCGGTATGAAAGGCGAGTGATAAACCGCCTCGATCTTTTTGGCTGCACCAGCAATAGCTTGCAACGCGTCGCCGTCATTGATGTCGGCAAAGGCGTCGTTAGAGGTGAGGCCCGTGGCCACGTGCTTCAGAATCGCTGCCTGCGACACCTTTGCGTTGGGGCCTTCATCCCACACCTTGGGCAGTGCATCGAGTGCCTTTTTTGCCCGCCACCAGGTGTCGGCCACTACTGCCACCGTGGATTCGTTCACGCGTAACGCCTGCGGCTTGCCGGGCATGCCGGCGATCTTGCTCTGGTCAAAGCTTACCAGCTGGCCGCCGAATACCGGGCAATCCATGATCGCGGCGTGTACCATGCCGGGCAACGTGACATCGACCGCGTATTTTTTGCTGCCGTCGAGTTTGTCGTTGGTGTCCAGGCGCTTGACCGGCTTGCCGGCGATTTTCCACTGGCGCGGATCGCGCAGTTTAATGGCCTTGAGATCGGGCGGCGTCAACTTCGCCGCCGCATCGACCATCTTGCCGTATGACGTGCTGCGGCTTGATGCCTTGTGCGTGATCACCCCTTTGTCCACCGTCAGTTCGGCGGCGGGCACTTTCCATTGATCAGCTGCGGCCTGCATCAACATGATGCGCGCAGCAGCGCCGGCGCGCCGCACGTAATCGTGCGACGTGCGGATACCGCGGCTGCCGCCGGTGGACATATCGCCCCAAATACGATTGCGCGCCAGGCTCCGACCGGGATTGATATGCTCGGTGGTCACCTTGTTCCAGTCGCAATCGAGTTCTTCGGCGACCAGTTGGGCCAAACCCGTCAACGTGCCCTGCCCCATCTCGGATCGGGCGATACGAACGACTACGGTGTCGTCCGACTTGATCGCCACCCATGCATTGATTTCGGTCGATGGCAGGCTGGCACTGTCGCCGGTGGTAGCGCACCCCGACAGCGTAACGCCCAGCATCAAGCCGCCGCCCGCTGCCGCCGTTTTAACCATGAAATCGCGCCGCGCGGGGCTATCCACGTCGTCCCTTACTTCGTCTCTCGCGTCGTTCATCCGCTCGATGGTCATGTCATTGATTTTGTTAATGTGAGTCATGATTGGTCTCTCTCCCTTAAACCACTGTGACTTCGTTGGCCATCACTTCGGCGGCGGCGGCGGTGTTGCCCGCCGCGACGTGAATCGCCGCACGAATGCGCTGATAGGTGCCGCAGCGGCAAATGTTGGTCATCGCCGCGTCAATTTGCGCATTGGTGGGTCTGGGCGTTTTCGCCAGCAGCGACGTTGCCGCCATAATCTGGCCCGACTGGCAATAGCCGCACTGCGGCACATCAATCTGCTGCCAGGCTTTCTGCACCGGTGTCGACGCATTGGACGACAGCCCTTCTATCGTCACGATCCGGTCGCCCTCTTTTACCGCGGAGAGCGGCATCGCGCATGAACGCACCAGCTCGCCGTTGATATGCACCGAGCACGCACCACACTGCGCGATGCCGCAACCGAACTTGGTGCCCGTGAGTCCGACCTGTTCACGTATCACCCACAACAGCGGGGTATCCGCCTCTGCCTGCACATCATGTGTTCTGCCATTGATATTGAGTTTTGCCATGATTTCCTCCTGCGGTTGACGTTATTGAAAAGGGATTTGATCGGCGCGTAGCATAGCGCATCCCGCGACCGGTTGCTGATGCGAAGCTACGCTGCGTCTTTGCGGTTTAACAGCTCCACGCTCACGCCATCGGGCGCCATGATAAACGCCAGTTGGGTGGTTGGGTTGAAATCGGTCGGCTCCACGCTGAACTGCACGCCCTTGGCCTTAAGGCCGGCGCAAAACGCAGTAAAGTCGCCCTTGACGCGCACGCCGAAATGATCGACGCCCCACTCCAGGCCGGACTTGCTGCCAGTGGTTTCACCCGGGCGCTCGCCGCGTACGATCAGCATGGAGCCGCCGCCGATTTCAACATACACCTGCGGCGCGCCCTTGACCGTGCCGTTACGCACGATATCCGCACCGAGTTTATCGACATACCAGTCAGCGGTGGCTTGCGGATCCTTGCTGACCAGATGCACGTGGTCAAAGGTGATGTTGGGATTGGGCATGGCAAATTCCTGTGAGAACAATCGGTGGACGCTACTTTGCGGACTAACGCAGATGGAAATTGTATCCGCACTCACCGCCACGTGGTGCGCCTCGCGGAAAAAATTCATAACTGATTGTATTGGAAGAACAATTTTAATTTTCTCCCGATAATCCGGTTACCCGGCCCGGCGCGAAAAACCTTGGCGATCCGATTGCGGCATCGCCGCGCCCTGTGCTACGTTTGGTGTTCCCATCCTGCAGTATAACTCACCATACGGAACACGAGGTTTTAGCATGAATCACCCCGCAGAATCACCTGCAACACAAGCTCCGACGCAATCGGCAGCCCTTCCCCTCTCACGCATCACCGTGCTTGACCTCACGCTGGCCCGTGCCGGCCCCACCTGCGTGCGGCATCTGGCCGATTGGGGTGCGAACATCATCCGCATCGAGCCGCCGGATACCGGCGGCGAGGATGTCTCGGGCAAGCGCGACGGTTTTGACTTTCAGAATCTGCACCGTAATAAACGGTTTTTGAAGTTGAACTTGAAAACCCCCGAAGGCCACGCGGCGTTCATGAAGCTCGCCGAAACCGCCGACGTGGTGATCGAGAACATGCGCGCGGAAGTGAAGCACCGTCTGAAAGTATCGTACGACGACGTGAAGAAAGTGAATCCGCGTATTGTGTACGGCAGCATCAGCGGCTTCGGCCAAAGCGGCCCCTACGGCAAACGCGCGGGCGTTGACCAAATCGTGCAGGGCATGGGCGGCCTGATGAGTATCACCGGTTTGCCCGGCCAGGGCCCGGTGCGCGTGGGCGTGGCGATTGCCGATCTCACGGCAGGCAACCTGCTGGCACTCGGTGTGATGACCGCGCTGTTCGACCGCGAAAAAACCGGTGCGGGCCGTTGGGTGCATACCAGCCTGCTCGAATCGATTATTTTCATGCTCGACTTTCAGGCCACGCGTTACCTGGTGGAGGGTGAAGTCGCGGGCCAGGCCGGCAACGATCACCCGACGAGCGTGCCCACGGGTGTGTTTCCGGCGAGCGATGGCTTGTTCAACATCGCGGCCTCGTCGGCGCGTGTGTTCCTGCGCTTTTGCGATGCGCTGGGCAAACCCGAATGGAAAGACAAGGCCGAGTGGGACTCGCAGCAAAAACGCAGCAAGGATCGCAAGGCCATCAACGCCGCTATCGCCGAAGTCACCCAGCACAAGCCGACCGCGCATTGGGTGGATGTGATGGAAGCCGCCGGCGTACCCTGCGGCCCGATCAACACCATCGACAAAACCTTTGCCGATCCGCAAGTACAGCACATGGGCATCGCGCAGGAAGTGATAAGCGAAAAACTCGGCAAGCTCAATCTGGTCGGCTCCGCGATCAACATGGAGGGCACCAGCAAAAAAATCCGCCGCGCCACGCAGGATCTGGGCAAGGACAGCGATGAGATTCTGGCGTCGGTTGGCTATACCAAGGAACAGTTGGCCGATCTGCGCGCGAAAGGCGTGATCTAAACCAACAACCAAAATCTTTTGACACAGATTTACACAGATTTTTTCGTTGTTAATCTGCGTTCATCTGTGAAATCTGTGTCGAAGGTTTTGACGTTTTTCTAAAATATACAGAGGCTCAACATGGATTCGATTAGCGCAGACAAAATTCTAGGCAGCAAAAAAGGCGCCATCGGCACGCTGACCTTCAACTACCCCGAAAAACACAACGCGATGTCGCCGGAAATGGCGCAAGCGGCAGCCGCCGTCATCAACGATTTCGCGGCTGACCCTGCGGTACGCGTGGTGATCCTGCGCGGCGCGGGAACCAAGGCGTTTGTGTCCGGCGGCGACATTTCCAAGTACGAAAAAAACCGCGCCACGCCGGAACAAATAGACGCCTACAACAAGATGTCGTCGGGCTTTCGCGATGCGCTCGCCAATATCACCAAGCCAACCATCGCCATGATCCGCGGCTGGTGTCTGGGCGGCGGGCTGGCCATTGCGCTGCGTTGCGACATGCGCATCTGCTCGGAGGACGCGCAGTTCAGCGTGCCCGCCGCGCGGCTCGGCATCGGTTATGCGGCGGAATCGCTCGGCCAGTTGATCGAACTTTGCGGCCCTTCGGTGGCGAAAGAAATTCTCTTCACCGCGCGCCGCTACACCGCGCACGAAGCGCATCGCATCGGGCTGGTGAATCACGTGGTTCAGGCCGGCGTACTCGAAGCCTTCGTGCAGCAATACGCCGACACCATCGCCGACAACGCGCCGCTGTCGATTGTGGCCGCCAAGCATGTCATCAACGAATACGTCAAAGATTCGGACACGCGTAATCAGGCGCTGGCCGACAAAGCCGTCGCCGATTGCTTCTCCAGTCAGGACTACGTCGAAGGCCGGCGCTCGTTCATGGAAAAACGCAAACCGGTGTGGACGGGTCGGTAGTCGAAGAATCACTATCAAGACCTATCAATATTCAAGACGCTCACAATAAGTTATTGTTTTAATAGGGTATTTTGTGAGATAGTCAGCGTATGCAAGCCGCGCTTCATGCCTTGAACCAAATCGTCGCCAACCACGTGGTTGAACGGTATGCGATCGGCGGTGCCATAGGTGCGTCGTTCTACATGGAGGCCATGCAAACCGAAGACATAGATGTTTTTGTCTTCCTTTCACCCACCACGGGCGGCCTGCTTTCTTTGACGCCTGTCTACGATGCGCTGGTGGCGCTTGGCGGCGCCATTGAACGGGAATACATTCGTTTCGCGGAGTGGCCCGTTCAAATATTGCCTGATGCCAACGAACTGATCCGTGAATCGATTCGGATGGCCGTTGACACGGAATTCGACGGAATTCCAACGCGCGTCTTTACCGCTGAGCACCTTTGCGCTGTTGCGCTCCAGACTGGCCGCACAAAGGATTATCTGCGAGTGGCCATGTTTCTGGAACAACGCGCGGTTGATGTGAATTTATTGAACGACGTCCTCGAACGGTACAAACTTCAGGGCAAATTCGCCCGCGCTAAATCAATCATCGGGGGACTGTGACGTGGAATCCGATTTCGACCAAGGCAAATCCGCCCTCATCGTTGCGGCAAAAGCAGCGTTGCGCGCGGATCAACGCAGCCGGACATGGGAGCAGCGCGTGCAAGCCATAGCGCGAATGAATGCCGCAAGCAAGCTGGCAAAAGCGGCAATGAAGCATTCAATGAAGGCAGCCAAACGAGTAACACCGACTTAGCGCAACATTGCTACCATTGGCGGCTATGACCGCATCGCCACCACCGTCGTCTTACACCAGCCTTTGCCGCACCTGGCGGCAGCTCTATCACTACAGCCACGCAGCCTCCATCCTCGGCTGGGATCGCAACGCGATGATGCCGCCCAAAGGCAACACAGCGCGCGCCGCCGCCGAAGCCGAACTGCAAGCGCTGATGCATCGGGTGCGCACCGATCCCCAACTCGCGGATGAACTGCGCGCGGCGCAATCCGAGGCGTTAAGCGACACCGAGCGCGCCAATCTGCGCGAGATGAATCGCGACTGGCGCGCGGCCAATGCGCTGCCCGAATCGCTGGTGCAGACCAAATCACTCGCGGGCGCGAAATGCGAGCACGCGTGGCGCGGCCAGCGCGCAGCCAACGATTGGCGCGGGTTTCTGCAAAACTTTCGCGAGGTGGTGCGCCTGTCGCGCGAAGAAGCAAGGTTGCTCGCCGACGACAGCGGCCTCTCGCGCTACGACGCGCTGATGGATCGTTATGAGCCCGGCGTGCGATCCGCCGACATCGACCGCATTTTCGGCGCGGTCAAACAATGGCTGCCGCAATTGATCACGCGCGTGCAGGCAAAGCAGCGCATTGAGCCCTTGATCACGCCCATAGGCCCGTTTCCCGTGGCCACGCAACGCACGATGAATCTCGCGGTGATGAAAAAACTCGGCTTCGATTTTGACGCCGGAAGGCTCGACGAAAGCGCGCATCCGTTTAGCGGTGGCGTTCCCGAAGACGTGCGCCTCACCACGCGTTACCGCGACGATGATTTTGTGCAAAGCCTGATGGGCACGATCCACGAGACCGGCCACGCGCGCTTTGAGCAAAACCTGCCGCGCGAGTGGTTGGGGCAACCCATCGGCCACGCGCGTTCGTATGGCATTCATGAAAGCCAAAGCCTGTCGTTTGAAATGCAATTGGCCCGCAGCCGCGCATTCACCGGCCTGCTGGCGCCGTTGCTGAATGAACATTTCGGTGCGCAACCGGCGTTTGCCCCGGACAATCTCCATTGCGTGCTCACGCGCGTAAAACCCGGATTGATCCGCGTCAACGCCGATGAAGTCACCTATCCCGCGCACATCATCCTGCGCTACGAGATAGAGCGCGCACTGATCGAAGGCGAGATCGAGCCGGACGACATCCCCGCGCTGTGGGATGAAAAAATGCAAACCCTGCTGGGACTGGACACCCGCGGCAACTACAAGGACGGCTGCCTGCAGGATGTACATTGGAGCGACGGCTCGTTCGGCTATTTCCCGAGCTACACGCTGGGCGCGATGTACGCCGCGCAATGGTTCGCGGCGATGCGGCGTGCCGCGCCCGATCTCGATGCGCATATCACTGCCGGTGATTTCAAGCCGATGTTCGATTGGCTCAAGACCAACGTCTGGTCGCAAGCCAGCCGCTGGGAAACGCCCGATCTGGTGCGCCGGGCCAGCGGTGAAGCGCTCAACCCCGCGCACTTTCGCGCGCATCTGGAAGCACGCTATCTATAGCCTTGCAACTTTGCAAACCCACTCAGGAGCCTAAACATGTACTACACGGAACAACGCCGGAAAATGCGCGCGATATTGTCGGGAACACGGTGTGTGTCTCCGGCAACGGTATACGACGCGCTGTCCGCGCGTGTCGCGGAATCCGTCGGCTTCGAGTTGGGCATACTGTCCGGCTCGGTGAACGCGGCGACGACACTCGCCGCGCCGGACCTTGCGCTGCATACGCTCACGGAATTTGCCGATCAGGTGCGGCGCATCATGCGCGTCAGCAAGCTGAGTCTGTTGGTCGATGCCGATCACGGTTACGGCAACGCGCTTAACGTGATACGCACCGTGCAGGAGCTCGAACACGCGGGCGTGTCGGCGCTGGCCATCGAAGACGTGGCGCAACCCGCGCAATTCGGCCAGCCCGAAGGTGCGCTAACCCTGATCCCGCTTGAAGAGATGGTGGGCAAGCTGCGCGCCGCGGTTTCGGCCCGCCAAGACCCATCGCTGGTGATCGTCGGCCGTATCGCCGCGCTGCGCGTGGAAGACACCGCGCACGCGGTTGCGCGCGTCAAGGCCTATGCGGCCACCGGCGTGGATGCGATTTTTATCACCGGCCTGAAGAAGCTGGTGGATTTGGACGCCATGCGCGCCGCCATCACACTGCCGATCATTCTCGGCAATACACCCGGCTTGAAACGCGAAGATCTCGCCGCACGCGGCGTGCGCGTGCTGCTGCTGGGCCATCAGCCGGTTGCCGCGGCGGTGAAGGCGCTGCATGAAACCTACCAGCACTTGTATAGCGGCGGCGCGCCCGCCGATCTGGCATCGAAGATTGCTTCGCCCGATGAGATGGCGCGTTACCTCAACGCGGCAAGTTATCGGCAATGGCAGCAAGCGTATCTGCGTTAATGCGGCCACGCTTGAGCGGCTTGCAGCTGCCGTGCCACTTACATTGCGACGGGATGTCGATGCAAAAATTAAACTTGGCGAGTAACGCACTCATCATCACCGCGTGTATTTTCCAGGCGGCGCCGGCATGGGCGCAAGCCTATCCTGCCAAGCCGGTCCGTATCGTTACCAGCGGCGTAGGCGGCTCCAATGACATGGTGGCACGGGTCATCGCGCAGGGCCTCACAGGCTCGCTCGGCCAATCCGTCATTGTCGATAATCGGGGCGGTCCCAGCGGCACGGTGGTCGCGGGTCAGATCGTTGCGGCGGCGCCGCCGGACGGACACACGCTACTATCCTTCGCGAGTTCATTCTGGCTGCTGCCCTACCTGCAAGCGGACGCACCCTTTGATCCGATACGCGATTTTTCGCCCATCACACTGGCCATCACTGCACCCAGCATACTCGTGGTACATCCGTCTCTGCCGGTGCATTCCGTACGCGAATTGGTCACACTGGCAAAATCCCAGCCTGGAAAACTCAATTACGCGTCCACGGCAACCGGCAGCCCAAATCATCTGTCCGCCGAGCTGTTCAAATCACTGACCGGCGTCAATATCGTGCGCGTGCCCTATAAAGGCGCCTCGCAATCCCTCAACGATTTGATTAATGGCCGCATCGAACTGGCCTTCCCTTCCGCCACCACCGTGGCGCCGCATATCAGCACGGGCAGACTGCGCGGGCTTGCGGTGACCAGTGCGCAGCCCTCGGCCTATTTTCCGAAACTGCCAACCATCGCCTCGGCGGGCATCCCCGGCTACGATTCGGTGCTGATGATAGGCATGTTCGCGCCCGCGCATACGCCGGACGCGATCATTAACCGGCTCAACAGCGAAACGGTCAAGGTGCTGCATCGTCCCGAAGTCAAGGAAAGGCTTGCCACCCTCGGCGTCGAAGCGGCAGGAAGTTCGCCGCAGGCCTTTGCCGCCGCCATCAAGGCGGAAATGGCGCGCATGAGCAAGGTGATCCGTGAAGCCGGTATTCGCGGCGACGGTACCTGAACGCGCCAGAGTACTACTTCAGGAACGCCAGCATCAGGCGATTCACCTCGTCCGCCGCGTCGTATTGAATCCAATGTCCGCCGCCGGGAATCACATCAACACGTATGCCGGGCATCGCCGCGCGCACTTCATCCACGCGCGGCTGGATGGTGGGCTGGCACAGTGCATCGGCCGCGCCCCAAATCACTTGCACCGAACACGTCATCTGCTTGAGACACTTCGCCAGCAAGCCCGGTGTCAGACTGAAATGCCGGCCGTCGTAGCGCGTGCGCTGCACGTTCGCCAGATGCAGATCAACGGTTTCCTCGGTCACCGGGCCGGCGCACATCATCACGCGCAGGTTGTACGCGAGCGCTTCGCGCATCACCGCCGGGCCTTCGCTCGCGCGCGGAATTTTTTTCAAGTCCAGTACCGCGCCGCGTTTGAAGCCGCCCGGCCCCATCAGCGATAATTTTTCCACGCGCGCGCCCATCTGCGCGGCGCACAACGCCGAGATAATGCCGCCGAAGGAAAATCCGGCAAGGTGAAATGAACCGGTGGGCACCGTGGCGTTCAGCGCGTCGATCATCAGCGCCACGTAGTCGTCGTTGGGCATGTCCTTCGGCACTGTCGGCGAATCGCCGTAGCCGGGCATATCGAGCGCATGCACGGTGTAGTGTTTGGCCAGCACGTCAAAATTGCGCTGCCAGTGATTGATCGATCCCATGCCACCATGCAGTAATACCAGGGGTACGCCGCTGCCTGCTGTTATTGTTGAGAGCTTCATTGATTGTAAGTATATGTTTTAAAATGGTTATTATTGAAAGTGTGATTGACTATTTTACCGCACGCGGATGCCCGCATCCTTGATTAACTTGGCGAAGCGCGCCGTCTCCGTGCGTATGGTCGTGGCGAGTTGCTCGACCGGCCCGCCCGCGGCTTCGAGGCCTTCATTTAAAAAACGCTGGCGGATGTCGGGCCGGCTCAGCACGCGCGCGACTTCCTGATTCAGGCGCGTGACCAGCGCTTCCGGCGTACCCGCCGGCGCAAACAAGGCAATCACCGTGGCGAACTCATAACCCGGCAGGCCCGACGCCGCGACCGTCGGCACGCCCGGCAGAAATGCCGAAGGCTGCGCACTGGCCACCGCCAGCACGCGCGCGCGGCCGGTTTTCAAATGCGGCGCAATGGAACCCATCGGCGGAAACGTCATATGCACTTCACCACTCAGCAGACCAATCTGTGCCGCGCCGCTGCTTTTGTACGGCACGTTGACAATGGTGACGCCCGCCATCGATTTAAATAACTCCGCCGCCAGATGTTGCGAAGAACCCAGCGGCGCCGATCCATAATTGAGTTGACCCGGCCGTGATTTGGCAAAAGCGATCAGCGCCTTGATGCTGTGTACCGGCAACGACGGATGCACCACAATCGCGCTCGGCGCGCTGTTGAGCAACGCAACCGGCGCCAGATCGCGCTGCACATCCCACAACGCAGCCTCCAGCAAGGGCACTGTCCACAGCGTGCTGCCATAGACCAGCAAGTGGTAGCCGTCGGTCGGCGCTTTGATCGTCGCATCGATGGAGGCGTAGCCGCCGCGGTTATCGACGATCACCGGTTGCCCCAGGTTAGCGGTCAGTGCCTGCGCGATCACGCGCGCGGTAAAGTCACCGCCCGCACCGGGCGGCGCGCTGTTGATGCGTATGGGTTTGACGGGATAGGTTTGTCCTGAGCCGGTCGAAGGAGCCAGCACCGCGCCTGTCGAAGGATGCTGCGCGTTGGCCGTGTCAACATTGAATGGCTGCATGCAGCCTAGCACGCACAGCCACCCCAGCGAGACACGCACCGCTGATCTATCTCTGGCGCAAGCTATGAAAACACTTTTGCTGCGTACCCTACCCGCACGCCACCGCGAACACATCCTTCACATCCTGCGGCAACTGCGATTCGCGCCACGATGCGCCGGTGTCGGTGGTGGCGAACACCTGCCCGCAGCGCGACACGCATCTCACCGTGGCGGCATCACGCGGATGCACCGCCGTCGACATCATGGTGGCGTTGGCGGTAAACCCGTGATCCATGCGGCGCCAGGATGAACCCACGTCGTCGCTGCGATACAACGAACCCACCTTGCCGCGCGACGATTCCGACAGGCACGCATACATCACGCGTGGATCGTGCGGCGACACCATCACATCGCGGCAATAGGTCATCGGCGAATAGCGGCCGACTTCGATGTCTTTCCATGACGCGCCACGGTCGGCGCTGCGGAAGATGCCCATGCGCACCGCAAGAAACGGATTGCCGGAACTCGCAGAGCTCACGGTGATCGCATGCGAATCGAGCATGCCCGACGCATCGGTGCTACTGCCCAAGCGGCTTTTCAGATGCGGTTGATCGGCAAGACGAATCAGCGGCTCGGAAAGATCGGCCCACGATTCGCCGCCGTCGCTGCTGCGCAGCACGCCGCTCACTTCGAGCGAGGCGTACACATCATCCGGGTGTCCGGCATCGGCGGCGATGCCGATGGTGCGCGTGGGAAATCCCATCGGGCAATGCCCGGGGTCAAATGCACTCGGCAGTTTAGTCCAGTTGTCACCGCCGTCTTCACTGCGGTACAGACCCACCGGCGCCGCACCGGCATACATCACCTGCGGCCGTGTCGGATGAAACACCAACGACCAGATCACGATACCGCGCTCGGGAAAACCCAGCCGCTCCCAGGTGTCACCGCCATCCGTGCTGCGATATGGCCCATCCTGCGTGCCGGCGAAAATCACCTCGCGGTCTTTTGGGTGAAACACGATCACGCGCGCTTCCACATTCTCCGGCAAGCCCTTGCTCAACGCCTGCCACGGCGAATCAGCGAACGCGCCGTCGAGCGTTTTGCGAAAAAAGCCGCCGAGATAACGCTTGCCGTTTTTCAGATTGAAGTAAGCGCCGCCGGCAAAAACGCGTGTCGATTGAGTGTCAGCCATGATGGTTACCTTTGAAATTACGAAATCGAAATTCATGCGTCAGATGGTATGCAAATCCAAGTCTAGTAGCGCGCATCATGAGGGTCAAGCGCCTCGTGACATTGCGCATTGACGCGGCCCATGCACGTCACTTACAGTGAACGCATCATGCATCGATCAACATTATGTGGGCTTGCGGCAACCGCGCTGGCGTTCGCGCTGCCGCCATTCGCGCACGCGCAAAATTATCCCGTCCGGCCGATACGTCTCATCGTGCCCTTCCCGCCCGGCGGCACCATCGACATGGTCGGGCGCATGGTGGCGCAAGGGTTGGGCGAACGCGTCGGGCAAACCGTGGTGGTGGATAATCGCGGCGGCGCGGGCGGCATGATCGGCGCGGAGCTGGTGGCGAAATCCACACCCGACGGCTACACGCTGTGCCTGTGCAGCGCGGGCGCGATGATCAGCAGTCCCTTGCTCGCGACCAACCCGGCCTATAACGCGCAACGCGATTTCGCGCCGATTACGTCCGTGGCGACAGTGCCTTATTTGCTACTGGCGCGCAACGGCTCCGCTCTGACTTCGCTCAAGGACTTGATGGCGGCGGCCAAACAAAAACCCGGCGCGCTCAATTACGGTTCGGCGGGCACGGGCAGCACCTCGCATCTTGCGGCGGCGATGTTCGCGTCGATGGCGGGCATCAACGTGGTGCATGTGCCGTACAAAGGCAGCGCGCCGGCGGCCACCGATCTGTTCGGCGGGCAAATCCAGTTCGTGTTCGAAGCCATCGGCGCCGGCGTGCAATACGTCAAAACCGGGCGGCTGCGCGCGCTGGGCGTGTCGCCGCTCAAGCGTTCAATCACGCTGCCGGAACTGCCCACCATCAGCGAACAGGGCGTGACGGGCTACGAGATGAGCACCTGGCATTCGGTCGCCGCGCCGCGCGGCACGCCGCCGTCCATCATCGACAAACTCAATCGCGAAATTGTCGCTGCCCTCAGCGCACCCGACGTGCGCGAGCGGTTTATCGCGGCGGGCACCGAGCCGCAAAGCAGCACGCCGGAGCAACTACGCGAGCGCATCGCGCAGGAGATTCCGCGCTGGGACAAACTGCTGACGCAGTTGGGATTAAAGAAGTAATTCGGACGTTCAGTCCGCCTTCGCCCCCGAGGCTTTAATCGCCTTACCCCAGCGCGCGACATCGCTCTTGATCAAATCGGCGAAGGATTGCACGGAGCCGCCGATGATATCCGTGCCCAGCGCCACCAGGCGGCTTTTCACCTCCTCCAATGCGAGAATGCGATTCACTTCCGCGTTCAGTTTTGACACTACCGCGCCGGGCGTGCCGGCGGGCGCGAGCATGCCGATCCAGAAATCCACTTCGAATCCCGGCAAGCCCGAGCTGCCCGCCGTCGGCACTTCGGGGAGCGCGGGTGAACGCCGGGGACCGTTCACCGACAACGCGCGCAGCCGCCCCGCCTTGATGTGCGCCAGCACCGAGGCCACGCCGGTAAACATCAGCGCGGTTTCGCCGCTGACGGTGGCAATCACACCGGGTGTGCTGCCTTTGTACGGCACATGCACCACGTTCACGCCCGCCATCATTTTGAATACTTCCGCCGATAAATGCGGCGAGCTGCCGTTGCCCGCCGACGCATAACGCAAATCGCCCGGTTTTGCTTTCGCCAGCGCGATCAGATCAGCGATGCTCCTGGCCGCCACCGACGGATGCACCACCAGCACGCTGGTGGAATACGCGAAGTTCACCACCGGCGTGAAATCCTTGATCGGGTCATAGGGAATTTTGCTGTAGAGGCTGCTGTTGATGGCAACCGTGCTAGTGCCGCCTGCCACCAGCGTGTAGCCATCGGCCGGCGCCTTTGCCACCATTTCCGTGCCGACAATGCCGTTCGCACCCGGACGATTGTCCATCACCACCGGCTGGCCAAACGCCTCGCTTAATTTCTGCCCCACGGTGCGCGACAGGATGTCAGTGGAGCCGCCCGCCGCTTGCGGCACGATGAAGCGGATGGGTTTGGTGGGATAGGTCTGTCCCGAGCTTATCGAGACGACTGTCACACCGCTTGCCAGCAAAACGCTCAGTACCACCTTGCGAGAAGTTATCATAAGTATATGTTTTTAAAGCATTATTTATGATTTGAACGGAGGGACTTTTTCTTCCCCGCAATCATTTTTAGTATGCCCACCACGCCGTCGGCGCTTTGCTTTTCGATGCGATCGAGTTGCATTAGTAGCGCATCCACTTTCGCATCCGTCAGCACGCGGCTGAAGCAATCCTCCAGTTTAACGCGGTGATCCGCGTCGTCCAGCGGCGGCATGCCCCACGTGCCTTTCGGCCCCTTGCACACCACGTGATGTTTTGCGCCGTCATCCATCACCACCGAAATTTCAATGCGCATATCGTGCAGATCATTCGGAATCGACGCATCCTGCGTGAGCTTGATCTTGCCCAGCATCGCCACCATGTCCGCGCGGAATCGCCGTTTGTCGGTGAAGGTATCAATCTTTACGCTGCCGTCGAGCAACGCGGCGGCAGCGGTGTACTGCAAACTGAACTTGCCGGCCAGCCCCGATACCGGCGCGGCGCGGTCGATGTAATTCATCACCGGGCCTTTGATCTCGACGCTGCGAATGCGCTTCGCGTCACCGATTTTGGCATGCATCTCCAGTCCGGCAGTGATGGCGAAATGCGTGGCGTACTGCGACGGAAACATTTTGATCGAATGTCCCGGATTAACAATGCGGTACGGCTTGCCGAACGCGAGAAAGCGTTTTTCATCAAAGCCCTTGGCGTAAAAAGCTTCGATGATGCCTTTATGCGCCTCGAACACATCCTTGTTGGCGGTAAACCCGCGGCGCGCCAGCAGCGCCGCATCCAGCCCCGACGCGCCCGCGTTGCCGCAGTGCGTGCTCTTGGTCATTGAACCGATGTTGGCGAGTATCGTGCCCATGCGCGAACCGGCGATGCCTATCGCGTGGCGCAACTGATCGGTGTTGAGCTTCAGCAAATGCCCCGCCGTCACCACCGCGCCCACCACGCCCGACACACCCGGCGGATGAAACGGCAATTCTTCCGGCACATATTGATTGCCCGCGTATTGCATGCGGCCCTGTATCTCGATGCCCTTCGCCACCGCCGTGACGATTTGTTTGCCGGTATAGCCATACGCCTCGGCCAACGCAAACGCCACCGGCACCGTCGGCGACACCGAATGCGTGGGCGGGCTCCACATCGGCTCGAAATCAAGCACATGTGTCGCCATGCCATTGACCAGCGCTGCGTACGCCGGCGACGTTTTAAAACCATGCCCCCACACCGATGATTTGGCTGTGGCGCCGTAATCCGCCACGTGCGCGGCAGCGATGTTTATCGGCGCCTGATCGGCGCCCGCCACCGCCACCGCAAGACCATCCTTGATCGCGCGCTTCACGCGCGCAATACAATCGGCGCCGAGGTCGTTGTAGCCGATGCCCTGCATGGTGACGCAAATTTTTTCCGTGATGCCCAAAATGTTCTCCTGATATACCGATGGTGACAAATGTCCCCGTAGGATGGGTGAAACCCATCACAACAGGTATTACCTTTTGTGATGGGTTTCACCCATCCTACGGGTTGACCACACCCACGGACGCCGCTCTCGATCCCGCGCCTGATACGCTGCAATCGCCGAGACATACTTTAACGTATCATCAATCTCATCACGCCCTTCCAGCAATGCGGCGCGCCGCGCGGCATCCAGCTCAAACGCGGCGATGCACCCATCCGCGCCGCTGATGGTTTGCGCCACAAGATCCACGATCAACGTCCCCGGCTCTCGCGCCGCGAGTTTTTGCACTTCATCCAGCGACAACACCACCGGCAGTATGCCGTTCTTTAAACAGTTTTCGTAAAAAATACTCGCGAAGCCGGGCGCAATAATGCAGCGTATGCCGAAATCCAGCAGCGCCCATGGCGCATGTTCACGTGAACTGCCGCAGCCGAAGTTCGGCCCGGCAATCAGGATGCATGCCGCGCGATACGGCGGCTGGTTCAGCACGAACGCAGGGTCTTCGCTGCCGTCCGGCCGATAGCGCCACTCGCTGAACAGCCCTTTGCCCAATCCGCTGCGCGTAGCCGTGACCAGCCAGCGCATGGGAATGATCGCATCCGTGTTGATGTCGCCGCGAAGCAGCGGCGCGGCGATGCCGGTGATTTGGGTGAAGGGTTCCATTACGTCGGTTTGTTCAGTTCGATCCGTTCGGTCAGTCCATCAATCGCCGCACATCGGTAATTTTGCCGGTGACCGCCGCCGCGGCCGCCATCGCGGGGCTCGCCAGATGCGTGCGCGCCAGCATGCCCTGCCGTCCTTCAAAGTTACGGTTCGATGTCGCCACACAACGCTCGCGCGGGCCTACCTTATCGGCATTCAGGCCCGCACACATCG
>CAMDDY010000033.1 GCA_945893125.1 Bordetella parapertussis | reverse complement strand
GCGCGGTGCTGCCCGACACGGCGAAGCGTTTTGCGCGCGCCATCGTGATGCCCAATCTCAAGCCGCCGGTTACTACGATGGCGCTGGCGCAGGCGTATCGGCAACGCATTCTGCATGCGTTGCCGGCAGGTTTGCGCTCGCCGTTGCGTTTCACGCCGCTGATGACGCTGTATCTCACCGACAACACGCGGCCAGAAGAAATTATTGAATTAAAACAAATAGATAGCGTTGTGGCCGTGAAATACTATCCCGCCGGTGCAACCACTAACTCCGATGCCGGTGTAACCGATCTCGCGCGCTGCGCGGCGGTGCTGGAAGCGATGCAGGAAACCGGCACTCCGCTGCTGGTGCATGGCGAAGTGACCGATACCACGGTGGATATTTTCGACCGCGAGCGGGTGTTTCTGGAGAAGGTGCTCGCGCCGCTCACCGAAAAATACCCGTATCTCAAAATCGTGGTGGAGCACATCACCACGCGCGAAGCGGCGCAGTTCGTACTCAATGCACCGGCGAATATCGCGGCGACGATTACCGCGCACCATCTGCTGCTCAACCGCAATGCGCTGTTCGCCGGCGGTATGCGCCCGCACAATTATTGTCTGCCGGTGTTAAAGCGCGAAGTGCATCGCGAGGCGCTGGTGGCGGCGGCGATCAGCGGCAGTCCGAAATTTTTTCTCGGCACCGACAGCGCGCCGCACGCGCGGCATACAAAAGAGGCGGATTGCGGTTGCGCCGGCTGCTACACCGCGCACGCGGGTATCGAGCTGTATGCCGAGGCGTTTGAGGCGGCAGGCGCGCTGAATAAACTCGAAGGTTTCGCCAGCCACTACGGCGCCGATTTTTACGGATTGCCGCGCAATCGCGACACCATTACGCTGGAGAAAAATTCATGGCGCGTGCCAGTGGATGTGGCTTATGGCGACGACCGCCTGACGCCATTTCGCGCCGGCGGCGAGGTGGCGTGGCGGCTCGCGTAGCATAGATGCCCAGGTGAGCGAAGCGCCCGATCCCGCGCCAGTGCGCCCTGAGCGCGATGGCTTCCGGGCGCCGCGAGGCGCATTGTGGGTGTTTGGCTACGGCTCGCTGATGTGGGACGCGGGCTTCGCCTACCGGGTGGCGGCACCCGCGTTGCTGTATGGATACCATCGCGCATTTTGTGTGTATTCGCAGCGCTTTCGCGGCACCGAACAAAATCCGGGACTGGTGCTGGGTTTGAATCGCGGCGGCGCTTGCCGCGGTATGGCCTTTCAAATTGCCGCGCAGGATGTGCAGTGTGCGCTCGATGACCTGTGGGTGCGCGAAATGCCAAGGCGCACGTATTTGCCGCGTATGCTGTCGGTGCGGATGGCGCGGAGCGCGGTGCGCGCTCTCGTATTCGTCGCGGATCCCTCGCACTATGCGTATGCGGGCAAACTGGCGCTCGAACGCTCGGCGCGCCTGATCGCGGCGGCGCACGGGCTGCGCGGCGCCAACGCGGACTATCTGTGCAATACCGTGAATCATTTGCGGGAACTCGGCGTGCGCGACCGCGCGCTGGAACGTCTGCACGCGCGCGTGGGCGAATTGCAGGCGAAGGGTCAGCGCCGGTGATACCATCGCCCGCGAAGTTGGCCAGACAGTCGCTGCGTACGGGTAATGCTGTGCGTGGAGGAAAGTCCGGGCTCCATAGGGCAGGGTGGCGGGTAACACCCGTCCGTTCTAAGCCGTGGGCGAAAGCGCATGGTGAAGGCGAGGAATAGGGCCACAGAGACGAGTCCTGGCGCGCAAGCGTCAGGGGTGAAACGCGGCAACCTCCACCCGGAGCAACACCAAATAGGCAAGCGCTGACGCGGCCCGTCGAGCTTGCGGGTAGGTGGCTAGAGCCGTGGAGTAATTCACGGCCCAGAGGAATGACTGTCAGGGCCTGCGTCATTGGGCCCCATACAGAACCCGGCTTACCGGCCGACTTCACTTTTTTGGATTTACCGGGGTGAGTTTCTTGTGATCGCGTAGGCGATGGAGCAATCCGTTCGAACGTCGAATACAAGAAATCCAGGGATCAGGCTCGGTTTAAATTGCGCATCATCAACCGCCGTCCGTGTCCGACCAGATACGCGGCGCCGAGGATTGCGATGACGAGGCACGCGCCGTAGCCCACGAGGCCGCCCAGGATAAGCACGCCCTCGCGCGACGTGAAGCCCATGGCATCGGTTTGGCCAGCCACGGTGAGCGTAGTCCCTGTTCACGCTCTACGGCAAGCGCAGGACAGGCTTGGGGTAATCAATGATCCCAGGCTGACACCGCACAGTCTTAATTTTGAACTGGGGCGCGGCGCTGTGCGTTCAATTTCCCCGGCGGCGGGATTCCTGTTCGAACGCAGCAAGCGGTTTTGGGCGGTGTTTTTCACCTGCTGGCGTCCCGCAACGCCGGCCTGCCATCGAATTGCCGAATGTATGTTGCAGTACCGCAACGTACCGGATTTCCCCGTACTTCCGTACACTCAGCGCACATATCTAAAGTTTTACTTTTAGATAACTTTTTATCTATATGTTTTAATTGATATTTTTTATTATAAATCAAAGAGAATCCCAGTTGGCTCTGATCACATAACTCATTGTTAATAAAAATGAATAAGCATTTTCAGAGCACTTGCAGAAGTACCTCGCCATTTGTGGAAAAAACTGGTAAAAAGTGGGAAATTCTGGCGGTACAGCAAATCCGCCGGCACTTGGTTAGTGAGTACCCACCTCCGAGGGAAAAGCAGTGTTTAGCGGCAGTGCGCAACTTAATCTCGATAACAAAGGCAGGCTCGTCATCCCGGCGCGCTACCACGAGGCGTTGCGCGAGCGTTGCGGGGGGCGCCTGGTGATTACCGGCGACGTGGAGCGAAATCTCCTGCTGTACCCGCTGCCCGAATGGGAAATCATCCTGCAAAAACTCGAAAGCCTGTCGAATCTCGATTCGCGCGTGCGCGCCCTGCAACGCCGCTTCATCGGTTTTGCGGTCGATACCGAAATGGATACCGCCGGTCGCGTGCTGGTGTCGCCGGAGTTACGCCGCTACGCGCAACTCGAAAAAACCGTGGTGCTGGCCGGGGTCGGCAAGAAATTTGAATTGTGGAATATCGAACAGTGGGACAGCCGCGCCGAGCCGTTGGGTGATGCGCCGCTGGTGGGGCTGGAGGATTTCTCCTTGTGACCGCGGGCGAGCACCGGGCGGTGATGCTGGAAGAAGCGGTCGAGGGGTTGAATGTGCAGGGCATGCGAACCGAAGGCGTGTACGTCGACGGCACGTTCGGGCGAGGTGGCCACAGCAGGCGAATTTTGCAGGTGTTGGGCAGCAGCGGCAGATTGATCGCGCTGGATCGCGATCCCGAGGCGATCCGGGCGGGTGCGGCGATTACAGACAAGCGCTTCACGCTGCTGCACGGCTGGTTTGGCGGGATGCAAACGTTGTTGGCAAAAGAAGGCGTGCAAAAGGTGGATGGGATATTGCTCGATCTGGGCGTGTCTTCTCCGCAGTTGGACGATGCGGCGCGTGGTTTCAGTTTCCGGTTCGACGCGCCGCTCGATATGCGTATGGATACCAGCCGCGGCATCACCGCGGCGCAATGGCTGGCACAGGCGGAAGCGTCTGAAATCAGGGAGGTTATAAAAAATCATGGCGAAGAGCGGTTTGCTAAACAGATTGCAGCAGCGATTGTTGCTGCAAGAGCGGGGGGGCCTATCAGCACCACACGACAACTTGCCACGCTCGTGGCGCACGCCGTCCCGGCGCGCGAGCCACGCCAGGACCCTGCGACGCGCACGTTTCAAGCTCTACGGATTCACCTCAATCAGGAACTTGAGGAAGTGTCCCTAGTGTTGCCCCAGTGCGTCGAACTGCTGAACCCCGGCGGTCGTCTGGCGGTGATCAGTTTTCACTCGCTCGAAGACCGCATCGTCAAACGCTTCATGCGCGAGGCAGCGGCGGGTGCAAGCGTGCTGCGGCGGTTGCCCTTGCGCACGCATGAAATGCCGCAACCGCGGATGCGCCTGATCGGCCGCGCGCAGCGCGCGAATGCCGATGAAGTGGCGCGCAATCCGCGCTCACGCAGCGCGACCCTGCGCGTGGCGGAAAGAACCTAAGGCGCACATGCCATGATGACGCGCCTCAACCTCGTGCTGCTCGCGCTGTTGATCGCGTGCGCGCTGGCGGTGGTGAGCTCGCAGCACAAGGCGCGCAAATTATATGTCGAACTGCAGCAGGAGCAGGAACTGGAAAAGCGCTACGACGTGGAGTGGGGACAGTTGCAACTCGAACAAAGCACCTGGGCGATGCATGCGCGCATTGAAAAAATAGCGACTCAGCAATTGCGCATGCGCGCGCCCACGGCCGCGCGCATCCAGGTGGTCGCGCCGGCCGGTGTGCCGGAACCCGGAGCGCCCCGATGAACGGCGTAACGCAACCCCGCGACAGCCGGCGTGACAATCGGCGCGCGCACATGCAGGAGGCGCCGCCATTGCAGGGATGGCGTTCGTTTCTGGTGCTGGCGAGTCTGCTGCTGGCTTTCACGCTGCTGGCGGGTCGCGCGGTATATTTGCAGGGCCTTAACAACGATTTTTTGCAGGCCAAGGGCGAGTCGCGTTATTCGCGGGCTATCGAAATATCCGCCACGCGCGGCATCATCGTCGATCGCAATAATGAACCGCTGGCGATATCGACGCCGGTGGAATCAGTGGCGGCGAGTCCGGCGGATATTGATATCACGCCGGAGCAGTCCAAAAAACTTGCGAGACTGTTGCAGATCGACGCAACCGATCTCGCGCGCAAGCTCGAAGATACCCGTCGCGATTTCGTGTATCTGAAACGCCAGTTGCCGCCGGAGCACGCCGCGAAGATTGTTGAGCTCAATATTCCCGGTGTGTTCCTGCAACGCGAATACCGTCGCTATTACCCGGCGGGCGATGTGATGGCGCACATCATCGGCTTTACCAATGTCGATGACAAAGGCCAGGAGGCGCTGGAACTCGCGTTTGAGGACAAGCTGCGCGGCAAATCGGGACATCGCCGCGTGATCAAAGATCGCATGGGCCGCATTATCGAAGACATCGACAGCATCCGCGCGCCCCAACATGGCGAACGGCTTATCTTGTCCATAGACGCGAAAATTCAGTATCTGGCTTTCCGTGAACTGAAAAAAGCGATTGCCGAACATCGCGCCAAGGCGGGCGGCATCGTGGTGCTGGATGTCAATACCGGCGAAGTGCTGGCGATGGCGAATTTCCCCACCTATAACCCGAACAATCGCAGCGGTCATGACGCGTCCAAGGCGCGTAACCGCGCGGTGACCGATTTATTCGAACCGGGTTCGACGTTGAAACCTTTTACCGCGGCCACCGCGCTGGAAGCCGGTACGGTGACAGCCGACTCGATTATCCAGACCGCGCCCGGCCAACTCACCATCGGCAAGGCCACCATCCATGATGCCCATGCGTCCGGCGCGCTGACGGTGGAGCAGGTGATCCAGAAGTCGTCGAACGTGGGCGCCGCCAAGATCGCACTCGGCCTTCCACCCGAAACGCTGTGGAGCGTATTCAATCGCGTGGGCTTCGGCACGCCGCCGCAATCGGGATTCCCGGGTGAAGTCTCGGGCCGTTTGCGCGCGCATGAAAAATGGAAACCCATCGAGCAGGCCACGATGTCCTACGGCCACGGCATTTCGGTATCGTTGCTGCAACTGGCGCGCGCCTACACGATATTCGCCACCGATGGCGAACTGAAATCGCCCGCGTTGATCAAGCGCGCCACGGGTGATGCGCCGGCGGAGTCGTCACGCGTGATATCCGTGCAGACCGCACAGGCAGTACGCAAGATGCTGGAGATGGCGGTGCAGATTGGCGGCACCGCGCCCAAGGCGCAAATCGCGGGCTATCGCGTGGCCGGCAAAACCGGCACCGCGCACAAAATCGAAGGGCGCGGCTATGCCGCCAACCGCTACATCTCGTCGTTTGTCGGCTTCGCGCCGGTATCGAATCCGCGCCTGATCGTGGCGGTGATGATCGACGAACCCAGCGCGGGGCAACACTACGGCGGTCTGGTTGCCGCGCCGGTATTCAGCGAAGTGATGGGCGGCGCGCTGCGCTTGATGGCGGTACCGCCCGACGCGCCGATGGACAAACTGGTGCTGCCGCCCGCGGCCGCGCCGGAAATCAAGGAAGAAGTGTGAGTTGCGTGCGTGAGGCGCTGGTTGTAAACAGCGGCGTGAGGGGTGAGGCGTGAGGCGTGCGACCGTGGCGTATGCCGTGCAACAGATCGATGGGTCTGCTATCGATGCGTTGGGTATACGCCGACTGACGAGTGATAGCCGTGCAGTGCGCGCCGGCGACACCTTTGCCGCTTACCCGGGCGAGTCCCGCGACGGGCGCGATTTTATTGCGCAGGCGATCAAGGCGGGCGCGGCGTCGGTGTTGTGGGATGCGGCGGGCTTTCACTGGAAACCGGCGTGGCGCGTGCGCAACCTGGCCGTGCCACGCCTGCGGCAGAAAATCGGCCTCATCGCGAGTCATGTGGTTGGCCGTCCGAGTTCGCGTCTGTGGATGGTAGGTGTGACCGGCACCAACGGCAAAACCTCGTGCAGTCAATGGATCGCGCAGGCATTCAACAGGCTCGATCGCCGCTGCGCGGTGGCGGGCACGCTGGGCAACGGCTTTCCCGATGCGCTGGAAGCGGGCGTCAACACCACGCCGGACGCGGCGTGGCTGCACGGCAAATTGCGCGACTGGAATCGCGACGGCGCCAGTGCGGTGGTGATGGAAGTGTCTTCGCACGGCCTTGAACAAGGACGCCTTAACGGTGTCGAATTCGACGTGGCTCTGTTTACCAATCTCACGCGCGACCATCTCGATTATCACGGCACCATGGCGAACTACCGCCGCGCCAAAGCGCGCCTGTTCGGCTGGGAAACGCTCAAATGGTCGGTGTTCAATCTCGACGACCAGTTTGGCAGGGT
Organism: Bordetella parapertussis; assembly: GCA_945893125.1. Lineage (GTDB taxonomy): Bacteria > Pseudomonadota > Gammaproteobacteria > Burkholderiales > SG8-41 > UBA5216. The sequence continues at coordinate 12,172 of CAMDDY010000033.1, read as the reverse complement.
GCTCGCCCGGCAGTCACGGCAAGGCTGTGTGCTGGGTTACGGTTTTGACCGGCCAGGCGCCGCCAGCCGCCGCGAGCCGCGCGTGCAGGGCCGCAACCTGCGCCTCGCGCCGGACGGCGTTTCATTTGATGTCATCAGCCCGTGGGGCAAGGCGCACGTGCGCGGCAAGGTGCTGGGGCGCTTTAACGCATCGAATCTGCTGGGCACGCTGGCGGTGCTGCTGGCGAGCAATACCGAATTGTCCGACGCGGTGCGCGTGCTTGGCGAGCTGGACGCCGTACCGGGGCGCGCCGAACGCTACGGCGGCGGCCGCGGCGACGCCGGGCCGCTGGTGGTGGTGGATTACGCACACACGCCGGACGCGCTGGAAAAAATATTAACCACGCTGCGCGAAGTCGGCAGCCGTGCGCGTCGCGCGCAAATCACCTGCGTCTTCGGCTGCGGCGGTGATCGTGATCGCGGCAAGCGCGCGATGATGGGGCGCATCGCCACGCGCTGTGCCGACCGGGTGATCGTCACCAGCGACAATCCGCGCTTTGAGGCGCCGATGGCGATCATCGCGGATATCCTCGAAGGCGCCGCGCGCGATTGCGTGGTGATCGAAGACCGCGAGCGCGCGGTGCATGAAGCCATCGTTACCTCGGCGCGAGGCGACATCGTGGTGGTCGCGGGCAAAGGACACGAGCCGTATCAGGAAATCCGCGGTGTGCGCCACCCGTTCAGCGACGCCGACGTGGTCAAAGCGGCGTTGGCGCGGCTGCCGCCGTTACCGCAAGTACCGCAAGTAACCAAGGCGGTGCGCTCATGATGCATGTCTCCGAAGCCGCGTTCGCGCTGGGTGTCGAGCACATCGGCGGCAATCCCACCTTTACCTCGGTGGGAACCGACAGCCGAAACGTCAAGCCGGGCGAACTGTTCATCGCGCTGCGCGGCGAACATTTTGATGCGCACCAGTATCTCGGCGCAGCGCAGGCGGCGGGCGCGGTGGCGGCGCTGGTGGATGCCGAAGGCGCGGCGCTGGCGCCGGCGGACCTGCCGCACATTGTCGTGAACAACACACACATTGGGCTTACGCAACTGGCGTACGCCTGGCGCAGCCGTTTCACCGGGCCGCTGGTGGCGTTGACGGGCAGCAGCGGCAAAACCACGGTGAAGGAAATGCTCGCTTCGATACTGCGCGAGATCACCGGCGGCGCAGTACTGGCGACGCGCGGCAATCTGAATAACGAAATCGGCGTGCCGCTGACACTGCTGGAACTGCGCGAACAGCATCGCTGCGCGGTGATCGAACTCGGCATGAATCACGCCGGCGAGATCAGCCGCTTGACGCGGCTGGCGCGTCCCGACGTGGCGCTGATCAACAACGCGGGCCGCGCGCATATCGAGTATTTGGGCAGCATCGAGGCCATCGCGCGCGCCAAGGGCGAAATCTTTGAGGGCCTCGCGGCGGACGGCGCCGCAGTCATCAATGCCGATGATACGCATGCGGCATTGTGGCGAGAATTATGCAATAAAAACAAATGTTTATCGTTCGGGCTAGATGGGGCCGCTGATGTCGGTGCGCGTTACGCGTTGGGTGCGTTCGAGAGTGAAATGCACATCAAAACACCGGCGGGTGAAATAAGCGTGACTATCCACGCGCCGGGTTTGCATAACGTGCGCAACGCATTGGCCGCGTGTGCGGTGGCCATCGCGCTGGAAGTGCCGCTCGCGGCGATGGCGTCGGGTCTGAGCCAGTACGAAGGGTTCAAAGGACGCTTGCAACGCAAGCCGGCGCAGGCCGGAGCGACGCTGATCGACGACACTTACAATGCGAATCCCGAATCTACGCGCGCGGCGATTGATGTGCTCGCTCGTACCACGGGCAAACGGCTGCTGGTGTTGGGCGACATGGGTGAATTGGGTGAGCGCGCCGACGCTTGTCATGCGGAGGTCGGCGAATACGCGCGTGTGTCGGGCATCGAAACACTGTTTGCCCTGGGCGACCTGTCCGCGAACACGGCGCACGCATTCGGCGCCGGCGCGCGGCATTTCCCCGACATCGATGCCCTGCTCGCGGAAATTAAAACCACGCTCGCGCCGGAAATGACGGTGCTGGTCAAAGGGTCGCGCTTCATGCGCATGGAGCGCGTGGTGAAGGCGTTTGCGGTGGACGAATCCGCCAACGGCGGCGCACACGCATGAACGGAGATCGCACATGCTGCTAGAGTTGGCGCAATGGCTCGCGAAGGACATGCGTGTCTTCAACGTGTTTAATTACATTACCTTGCGCGCCGTGCTGGCGTGTCTGACCGCGCTGGTGATTTCGTTTGTGGTGGGGCCGGCGATGATCCGCAAACTCACCGCCTACAAGATCGGCCAGTCGGTGCGTGACGACGGCCCGCAAACGCATCTGATCAAAGCCGGTACGCCCACCATGGGCGGTGCGCTGATTCTGGTGTCGATTACCGTCACCACGCTGTTATGGGCGGATCTCGAAAACCGCTTCGTGTGGATTGTATTGCTGGTGACCCTCGGTTTTGGCGCGGTCGGCTGGGTCGATGATTACCGTAAAGTGGTGCATCGCAATCCCAAGGGCCTGTCGGCGCGCACGAAATTATTCTGGCAATCGGTGGTCGGCATTACGGCTGCGTACTACATCGCGTTCTCCAGCAACCTGCCGGCGCAGACGGTGTTTATCGTGCCGTTTTTCAAAGAGGTGGCGTATCCGCTGGGTGTGGTGGGGTTCATGGCCATGACCTATTGCGTGATCGTGGGCACCAGTAACGCGGTGAACCTGACCGATGGTCTTGATGGCCTCGCGATCATGCCCACCGTGATGGTGGGCAGCGCGCTGGGCATTTTTGCGTACGTGGCGGGTAACGCGGTGTTCGCGAAGTACCTCGCGTTTCCGTACATCCCCGGCGCGGGCGAGTTGATGGTGATTTGTGCGGCGATAGCCGGCGCGGGCCTCGCCTTTCTGTGGTTCAACGCCTATCCGGCGGAAGTGTTCATGGGCGACGTCGGCGCGCTGGCGCTGGGCGCCGCGCTCGGCACCATCGCCGTCATCGTGCGCCAGGAAATCGTGCTGTTCATCATGGGCGGTGTGTTCGTTGTGGAGACTCTGTCGGTGATGATCCAGGTGGCGTCGTTCAAGATGACGGGCAAACGCGTGTTTCGCATGGCGCCGCTGCATCACCACTATGAACTCAAGGGCTGGAAAGAGAACCAGGTGGTCGTGAGGTTTTGGATTATCACCATGATGCTGGTGCTGGTGGGGCTCTCAACGTTAAAGCTGCGCTGAAGCTGCGGTAAATGCATTTACAAGGAAAGAAGATTCTGGTGCTGGGACTCGGAGACACAGGCTTGTCGATGACGCGCTGGCTGGCGCGGCAGGGTGCTGTTGTGTCCGTGGCCGATACGCGCGCGGCGCCGCCGGCTGCGCGGCAACTGGCGGACGAATTGCCGCAGGTGCGTGTGCGCACGGGCGCTTTCCGGCGCGAGGATTTCGCGCAGGCCGACATGATAGCCGTGAGTCCCGGCATTGATCCGCGCACCGGCGAATTGGCGGCGGCCATTCAGCGCGGCATGCCGGTGGTGGGGGATATCGAGCTTTTTGCGCGGGCGCTGCGTGTACGCAACGACACGGGCAAGGAGCAGAGCCGCGCGAAGGTGATCGCGATCACGGGTTCCAACGGCAAGAGTACCGTTACGCGGATGTGCGGTGATATCTGTGCGTCGGCGGGTTTCGTCACCGAGGTTGCCGGCAACATAGGTCAGCCGGTCCTCGATGTGATGTGCGACATCGAGGATGGGCGGCGCATGCCCGACGCGTTCGTGCTGGAGTTGTCGAGTTTTCAACTCGAAACGATTTCCAGTCTTGAGCCTGACGCCGCGACCCTGCTGAATCTCAGTGAAGACCACATGGATCGCTACGACGGTTTCGCGGAATATGGCGCCGCCAAGGCGCGCATTTTCGCGGGACTGGAAAAAGAAGCGGGCGTGCAGGTGTTGAATCGCGACGATGAATATAGTCTATCGACGTGGTGCGCCGGGCGGCGGTTGACGACCTTTGGGCTGTCCGCACCGCTGTCGGCGCATGAATGGGGGCTGTCGGGCGCACAGGAAACGCTGGCATTGGCGCACGGCGACAGCCCGCTGGTGCGCGTCAGCGAGTTGCCGCTCGCGGGTTTGCACAATGCCGCCAACGCGCTGGCCGCGGGTGCGTTGTGCGACGCCATCGGCATCGGCCATGCGCCCATTACACGCGCGTTGCGCGCCTTCAAAGGATTGCCGCATCGCGTAGAAAATATTAATAAAATCAATGAGATAGAGTTTTACGACGATTCCAAGGGCACGAACGTGGGCGCCACGGTTGCGGCGTTAAAAGGCATGCAACAGCCGGTGGTGTTGATCGCGGGCGGCGACGGCAAGGGGCAGAATTTTTCCCCATTGGCGGAAGCGGCGCGGCGCGCGCGCGCCGTGGTGCTGATCGGGCGCGATGCGGCATTGATCGCGCACGCGCTCGCATCCACGGGCGTCATATTGCTGCGCGCGGGCGATATGGTTGAAGCCGTTGATATGGCGTACCGCTCGGCGACGCCGGGTGACGCGGTGCTGCTGTCGCCGGCGTGCGCGAGCTACGATATGTTCCGCAGCTACGTGCATCGCGCCCAAGTGTTTGCCGAAGCCGTGGCGCAACTCGCGCGGCGGGTGGGCTGAGGTGTCTTCTATATCGTATTCGGCGGCTTTGAAATCACCCGCGACACAATCGCCGGTCGCTGAGTTTGATCGCATCGTGGTGTGGCTCACGGTGCTGCTGCTTGGCCTGGGGCTGGTGATGGTGTATTCCGCGTCCATAGCGATTGCCGAGGCAGGGCGCGCCACCGGCAATCAGCAGACTTTCTACCTGATGCGCCATGCGGTGTTTGTGGCTCTGAGCGTGGTGATGGGCGTGATCGCATTTCAGTTTCCAGTTCGTTTCTGGCAGCAGGCGGCGCCGGTTTTGTTCGTCGTCGGACTGGTGCTGCTGGCGTTGGTGCTGGTGCCCGGCATCGGACGCGAGGTCAACGGCGCTCGGCGCTGGCTGCCGCTGGTGGTGTTCAATTTGCAGCCGTCGGAACTGATGAAGGTTTTTGCCGTGCTGTATGCCGCCGACTACACGGTGCGCAAGGCGGCCTTCATGCACAGCCTGACGAAAGGCTTCCTGCCGATGTTCGCGGTAATGTTCCTCGCCGGCGCGCTGCTGCTGAAAGAGCCGGACTTTGGCGCGTTCGCGGTGATGACGGTGATCGCGATGGGTATTCTTTTCCTCGGCGGCATGAACTGGAAGCTCTTTGCGGGCTTGATCGTGATGCTGCTGGCGGCGTTTCTCGCGCTGATCCTGTATTCGCCGTATCGCATGCAGCGCGTGATCGGCTTCATGGATCCGTGGGCCGATCCGTACGGCAAGGGCTATCAACTGTCGCATGCGCTGATCGCGTTTGGCCGCGGCGAATGGTTTGGCGTGGGGCTCGGCGGCAGCGTGGAAAAATTGTTTTATCTGCCGGAAGCGCATACCGATTTTCTGCTGGCGGTAATCGCCGAAGAACTGGGGTTCGTCGGCGTGCTGGCGATTGTGATTATGTTTGCGTGGATCGTGCAGCGCGCCTTTTTGATCGGTCGGCGCGCGGCGCTGCAAGAGCGGTATTTTGCGGCGCTGGTGGCGCAGGGCATCGGCTTGTGGATCGGCGTGCAGGCCATCATCAACATGGGTGTGAACATGGGTGTGCTGCCGACCAAGGGGCTGACGCTGCCGCTGTTGTCGTTCGGCGGCAGCGCGATTTCGGCGACGTGCGTGGCGCTGGCGATTCTGTTGCGCATTGATTGGGAAGGCCGCCAGATCACCCGAGGATTTAAAGTATGAGCCGCACCATCATGATCATGGCGGGCGGTACCGGCGGGCATATTTATCCCGCGATTTCGGTGGCGGAATATTTGCGCGAAAAGGGCTGGACCATTGTGTGGCTCGGATCAAAGGCCGGCATGGAGGCGCGCATCGTGCCGCCGCACGGTTACGTGATGGCGTGGATACGCTTTTCTGGGCTGCGCGGCAAAGGGCTGCTGCGTGCCGCGATGCTGCCGTTCAATTTGCTGATCGCGTGTTGGCAAAGCGCGCGCGCGATTTTTATGTATCGGCCCGATGTGGTGCTCGGCATGGGCGGCTACGTGGCGTTTCCCGGCGGCATGATGGCTTCGCTGTTAAAGCGCCCGCTGGTGATACACGAACAAAACTCAGTCGCCGGGTTGAGCAATCGCGTGCTGGCGCGGCTGGCGGACAAGGTATTGGTGGCGTTTCCGCATGCATTTAAAAATATGTTTAAAAACAATAACTTATTTTCATGTGTGGGTAATCCGGTGCGAGCGGACATCGGCGCGATCGCCGCGCCGCAGGTGCGTTACAGCACCCGCGAACAGCGCTTGCAGGTGCTGGTGCTTGGCGGTAGCCAGGGCGCATCGATACTCAACACTACGCTACCAGACGCGATGGAATTGATTCCCGAAATGGACCGCCCCGCGGTCACGCATCAATCCGGCGCGCTTCACATTGACGCACTGCGTGCCGCGTATGCGGCGGCAAACGTGCAGGCGGAAACATGGCCGTTTCTGGATGACATGGCGGCACGCTACGCACATACCGATCTGGTGATTTGCCGCGCGGGCGCGTCGACCATCGCCGAGATCGCCGCTGTCGGCGTGGCATCGGTGCTGGTGCCGTTGCCGTCGGCGGTGGACGATCATCAGACGCATAACGCGCGCTTTCTGTCGGAGCGCGGCGCGGCGGTGCTTATACCGCAAGCGGAATTCACGCCGGAAAAACTGGCGCACCTGCTGCAAGGGCTCGCGCGCGACAAGCTGCTCACGATGGCGCAAGCCGCGCGCGAGGTGGCGAAACCAGATGCGACGCAGGCGGTCGCTCAAGTGTGTATGGAGCTGGCTCATGCGGCATAAAGTCAAACGCGTGCATTTTGTGGGCATCGGCGGGGCGCTGCGAGGGGATGCGACCGACCGCGAGTGGCGCCTGCCGCCGATACCACGGCCTTGGACAAGCAAAGATGAGACACAAAGTTAAACGAGTTCACTTCGTTGGCATCGGCGGGGCGGGTATGAGTGGAATCGCCGAAGTGCTGCTGAATCTGGGCTATGAGATCAGCGGCTCGGATTTGTCCGCGAACGCAACGACGGCGCGGCTGGCAGGGTTGGGGATAAAAGTATTTAAAGGTCACGCCGCACAACAAATCACCGGCGCCGACGCGGTGGTGGTGTCCACCGCAGTGAAGACCGACAACCCCGAAGTCGTCGCCGCGCGTGAAAAACATATCCCCGTGGTGCCGCGCGCGCTGATGCTGGCCGAACTGATGCGCTTAAAGCAGGGCATCGCGATTGCCGGCACGCACGGCAAAACCACCACCACCAGCCTCGCCGCCAGCTTGTTGGCGGAAGGCGGGCTCGATCCGACCTTTGTGATTGGCGGGCGGCTTAACAGCGCGGGGGCGAATGCGCGGCTCGGCGCGGGTGAGTTTATCGTGGTTGAAGCCGATGAGTCGGATGCTTCGTTTCTGCACTTGCAACCGGTGCTGTCGGTGGTGACCAATATCGATGCCGATCACATGGAGACTTACGGGCACTCGCTCGATAATCTGAAACAGGCGTTCGTGGATTTTGTGCATCGGCTGCCGTTTTACGGCATGGCGGTGTTATGTCAGGACGACGCCAACATACGCGACATCATTCCCAAGATCACCAAGCCGATCACCACCTACGGCCTGTCGCCGGAAGCGCAGATACGCGCAGTGGACGTCCAGCACAACGGCGGGAAGATGCGCTTTCGCGTGGTGCGTTCAGGCAGTGACAGCGCGGCGGCGGACTTGATGGTCACGCTGAATTTGCCCGGCCTGCATAACGTGCTGAATGCGCTGGCGGCGATCGCGGTGGGCATGGAAGTCGGCGTGCCCGATGAACGCATCGTCAAGGCGCTGGCCGAATTCAAGGGCGTCGGGCGGCGCTTTCAGCGGCACGGCGAAATCGCTTTGGCCGACGGTAGGGGCGGCAGCTTCACGCTGATCGACGATTATGGTCATCACCCGGTGGAAATGGCGGCGACGCTGGCGGCGGTGCGCGGCGCGTTTCCAGGGCGGCGCTTGATGCTGGCTTTTCAGCCGCATCGCTACACGCGTACGCGCGACTGCTTCGAAGATTTCGTGAAAGTGCTGTCCACTGTCGATGCACTGGTGCTCACCGACGTGTACCCCGCAGGCGAAGCGCCGATTGTAGCCGCCGACGGACGCGCGCTGGTGCGCGCGGTGCGCGTGCAGGGCAAGGTCGAACCGCTGTTTATCGAGAGCGTGGGCGACTTGCCGGCGGCAATACTGGGCGCGGTGCGGGATGGCGACGTGGTGCTGACGATGGGCGCAGGTTCCATTGGTGGCGTGGCAGCTTCGCTGGTGAAGCGCGAGGCGTAAGGAGTAACTGCGGCGTGAGGAGTAATGGCGGGCCATGGATATGTCAGAGGTAATGAACCTTCAGAGATTGCGTGGAGAGATACGCCTGAACGAGCCGATGGCCCGGCACGTGAGCTGGCGCGCGGGGGGGGCTGCGGCGCGCGCGTACTTTCCGGCCGATGTGGATGATTTGACGGTGTTTTTGCGTGCGATTTCCAGTACGGAGGACTTGTACTTTGTCGGACTTGGCAGTAACCTCTTGGTTCGCGACGGCGGCGTGCGAGCCACCGTCGTATTTACGCATTGGGCGTTGCGGCAGATCAGTGTGCTAAGTACCGGGGAAAACAACATAGCGATTTACGCCGAGGCGGGCATCGCCAGTCCAAAAGTTGCAAGATTCGCCGCGCTGCATGGCGCGGAGGGGGCTGAATTTCTCGCCGGCATCCCCGGCACCGTCGGCGGCGCGCTGGCCATGAATGCCGGATGTTATGGCGGCGAGACGTGGAATATCGTCGATGGCGTGCGCACCATTGACCGCCACGGAGTGCTGCGCCAGCGTGCCGCAGGTGAATTCAAAATCGGCTATCGTAGCGTTGTCGGTCCGGCAAATGAAGCGTTCGTGGCCGCGACGTTTCGCATTCCGTGCGGGAATGGTGAAAATTCCCGCAAAAAAATCAAGGCGTTGCTGTCAAAGCGCATCGCGAGCCAGCCGCTGCAGCAGCCCAATGCGGGATCGATTTTTCGCAATCCGCCGAATGATCACGCCGCGCGGCTGATCGAAGCCTGCGGTCTGAAAGGCACGCGCATCGGCGGCGCGGAAATCTCGCGCAAGCACTCGAATTTCATCGTCAATGTGGGTGGCGCCGGCGTAACCAGGGCCGCAGACATTGAATCGTTGATCGATCTCGCGCAACACACCGTGCGCGAAAAATTCGGCGTCGACCTGGAGCGCGAAGTGCGCATCATTGGGGAGCGCGCATGAGCGGCTTCGGCAAAGTTGCGGTTTTAATGGGTGGGGCGCGGTGGAGCGTTGAGCAGGGGCCCCGCTTGCGGGGATGCGACCGCGCAAGCGCGCCGCGCCGTCCAAGTGCATACCTATGCGAGGGCGCGGCACGTGGATAACTTTGGGAAAGTGGCAGTGCTGATGGGCGGCCGCAGCGCTGAGCGGGAGATTTCTCTAAAAAGCGGCACGATGGTGCTCGCCGCCCTCAAACGCAAAGGCATCGACGCACACGCTTTCGATCCGCGCGATCAAGGCATCGAGCAATTGCTCGCGCAGCGCTTTCAACGCGTATTCATCGCGCTGCATGGCCGCTTTGGCGAAGACGGCACGGTGCAGGGCGCGCTGGAATACCTCGGCCTTCCCTATACCGGCAGCGGCGTGATGGCGAGCGCGCTGGCGATGGACAAGTGGCGCACCAAGCTGGCGTGGCTGGCGTCCGGCATACCCACGCCGGTGTATGAATTGCTGACGGCGGACTCGAAAGCCGCCGATGTCGCGGCCCGGCTGGGTTTGCCCTTGATGGTCAAGCCCGCGCACGAAGGATCGAGCATCGGCATCACCAAGGTGGATTCCATTGAAAAAATCGATGCGGCTTACGAACTCGCGGCCAAACTTGATGACACGGTGATCGCGGAACAGTTCATCGCGGGCCGCGAGATCACCGCGGCGATACTCGGCGATGAAGCACTGCCGCTGGTGCGCATCGAAGCGCCGCAAGGCAACTACGATTATCACAATAAATATTTCGGCAACGAAACCAAATACCACTGCCCGAGCGGACTGCCGGCCGATCTTGAAAAACAGATTCAGCAGCAGGCGCTGGCGGCATTCCGCGTTATCGGTTGCCAGGGCTGGGGACGGCTGGATGTGATGCTCGATGCCGATAACCGTCCGTGGTTTCTCGAGGTGAACACCATTCCCGGCATGACCGATCACAGTCTGGTGCCGATGGCGGCGCGCGCGCGCGGCGTGGTATTTGACGATCTGGTGGTGCGGATATTGGAGACCGCCCGGGTGAATCATGTGGGATAACGCAGCTGCGCTCAATCGCACGGCGGACCTGCTGATCGCGGCGGCGGGGCTGATCGTGCTCTACAGCGTGATTCGTTTTGCCATTGTGCAGCCGGTGTTCGCGATGCGCGAAATTCGTGTGGGCGGGTCTGCGGCCCACATCACGCTGGAACAGGTTGAAGCCATCGCGCGGCGTGATGTTCACGGCACGTTCTTTACGCTGGACCTTGCGCGGCTGCGCGGTTCGTTCGAAAAAATGCCATGGGTGCGCAAGGTGGATATACGCCGTAGCTGGCCGGATCGCATCGACGTGGCTATCGAGGAACATCAGCCGCTGGCGCGCTGGGGCAATACCGCGCTGGTGAACCAACAGGGCGAGGTATTCGAGGCGGCCTATGACGCAACGCTGCCGGTGTTCGTGGGGCCGGCCGGCACCTCGCGAGAGGTGGCGATTCAATACGAGCAGTTGCGCGGCCAGTTTGCGGAAATTGGGCGCATGCCGGTACACGTGCAGTTGTCGCCGCGCCGCGCGTGGCGCGTGCAGCTTGATGATGGAATGACACTGGAGATCGGCCGCGAGATGACGGAAAGCCGGCTGCGCAGGTTTTTGTCGGTATACCAGCGCACGTTGGCGCCGCTGGCGCGGCGCATCGATTATGTCGATTTGCGCTACGCCAACGGTTTTGCGGCGCGCGTGCCGGAGTTGGCCAAATCCGAAGCGGCGCGCGGCCCCGCGCGTCCGGGGACCTGAGCGCGATGAGCCGCACATGAGCCGTACAAAGGAAAATAAAACCATCATCGTCGGCCTCGATATCGGCACGTCGAAGATCGTCGCCATTGTTGCCGAGATGAAGGCCGAGGGCGGGTTTGAAATCATCGGCATGGGCACGCATCCGTCGCGTGGCCTGAAAAAAGGCGTGGTGGTGAACATCGAAACCACGGTCAGCGCGATCCAGCGCGCCCTTGAAGAAGCCGAGTTGATGGCGGACTGCAAGATACGCGAAGTGTTGACCGGCATTGCGGGCAGCCATGTACGCAGTTTTAACTCGCAGGGCATGGTCGCGATCAAGGACAAAGAGGTATCGCAGTTCGACATCGACCGCGTCATCGAAACCGCGAAGGCGGTGCAGATTCCGAATGACCAGCAGATACTGCACATTCTGAATCAGGAATTCATCATCGACGGGCAGGAGGACGTGCGTGAGCCGCTGGGCATGTCGGGCGTGCGGCTTGAGGTGAAGGTGCACATCGTTACCGGCGCGGTGTCGGCGGCGCAGAACATCATTAAATGCGTGCGCCGCTGCGGGCTGGAAGTACGCGACCTGGTGTTGCAGCCGCTGGCCTCCGCCACTGCAGTGGTGTCGGACGACGAAAAGGATTTGGGCGTGTGCCTGATCGACATCGGCGGCGGCACCACGGATATCGCGGTGTTTACCCATGGTGCGATCCGCCACACGGCGGTGATTCCGATCGCCGGCGACCAGATTACCAGCGACATCGCGATGGCGCTGCGCACGCCGACCAAGGACGCCGACGATATCAAAATGAAGCACGGTTGCGCGTTGTCGCAACTGGCTGATCCGCAGGAGATGATTGAAGTGCCGGGCGTGGGTGACCGCGGGCCAAAGCAGTTGTCGCGCAAGACGCTGGCGGAAGTGATCGAACCACGCGTCGAGGAACTGTATTCACTGGTGCAATC
>CAMDDY010000032.1 GCA_945893125.1 Bordetella parapertussis | reverse complement strand
ATCGCAATCTGATACCGTTCGTCTTGGGTGAGGTGTGTGTAGTTCATTCTTGGCAACTTTAACTTGGTGGTCGAGGGGCTCGGATGCTATCGCACCTCGCCCACCCAACCTATTAATCAGAGTTGCACTTCGAATTTGAACTCGCGTATGCATATATGTTTCCCGACGAAGTCATACGCCCACCCGCCCAAGTCATAGCCGCACCAAAATATGCAACCATCTGTTTTTAAACAATATTTCAAATCCCCTCCGTCTCCTCCGGCAGCCAAAGCACGATCACCGCCTTCACCGCCGCAATCCCCGCCATGATCCACAGCAGCGTTGAAAAGCCCATGGCCTTCACCATCGGCCCGAGCAGCCACACCGCCGCCGAGCTGATGCCGAACGCCACGGTGAGGCGCATGCCGGCGACGCGCGAGCGCAGGCGGTCATCGACGTAGCGCACGATCATGGCGTCGGTGAACGGGATCGAGCCGAACACGAAAATCATCACCGCCAGGAGTGCTGCGAACAAGTACCAGTGTTGCGTGTGCGCGGCGATGATGAGCAGCGGGATTTGTATCACCGACATCCATAGTTGCAGCGGCTTGAACGGCACGCGGTCGATTAAACGCCCCACCACCACCTGCGCGAACGAGGCGATGGTGTAGATCAGCGCGAGCAGCGCGCCGAGTACCGCCGGGTCTTCGAGCACGCCGCGAAACGCCTCGGTCAGTAATTGCGCGTTGCCGTTGGTGGTGAAGTTAAACAGCAGGCTGCTGACCACGGCGGTTGACGTCATCACGAGAAACACGCGCGCCAGCAGCGCGGGGGAGAGCACGACTTTGGCCTTGCCGCCCTTGCCCTTGGACGGCGCGTGCGCTTCCTTCGGGCAGGTGATGGCGAACACGATACCGCAGACGATGGCGATGATGCCGGGCAGGACGAACGCGGCGCGCCAGCCGATCCACTTGATTAAAAATCCGGTGACCAGCGCGGCGACGGCAATGCCGAGGTTGCCGGCCAGCCCGTTGACGCCGATCACCGCGCCGGGATTGGGCGCGTTTTGCACCAGCATCGGAATACCCACCGGATGATAAATCGCCGAGAACGCGCCCAATAGCGTGAGTGCCGCCGCAAGCTGCCACGCGTTTTGCGTCAGCGCCACCAGCAATGCCGACACGCCCATGCCGATGAAAAAAATAATCATCATGATGCGCCGGCCCCACAAATCGCCGAGGCGCCCCGCCGGCAGCGCGCCGAGTCCGAATAATGCGAACGCACCGACGCTGTAGGGCATCAGGTCTTCCCACGTGGCGAAGCCGAACTCGGCGGCGACCGTGGCCACCGCCGTGGCAAATATCAGCAGGAACATGTGGTCGATGCCGTGGGCCACATTGAGCAACAGGCTCACGATGGGTGGAAAGCCGTTGCCTTGCGGCGTGACGTCGGCTTGCGTGGGTTGCGATTGCGTTGGGGTGATTTCGGTCATGGCGTTATGGAGTGATTTCTTTCGCTACAATAGCCTTGGTTTCGAGGCAACACAACCCGCTGCCTCGTTGCCTCTATATGGACGTTAGCCACCCTTCTCGACACACCATCACACGCATGCATTCGCCATCTCGATCTTCGCTTGCCGCCGCCGCGCTGGTAATGGCCGCGTGCGCAACCGGCAGCCTTGCGCAACCATCCGCCGCGCAGCCCTACCCGAGCAAGCCGATCCGCATGCTCATTCCATCACCGCCCGGCGGCGGCACCGATATTCTCGGCCGCCTGCTGCAGCAAGGCATGCTGGATTTATGGGCGCAGCCGGTGGTGGTGGATAATCGCGGCGGCGCCAGCGGGCAGATTGCCGCGTCGGCTGTCGCGAAAGCGGCGCCCGATGGTTACACGCTGCTCTTCACCTACAGCAATGTGCTCACCGTCGGCTTGCCGCTCTACGGCAAATTGCCTTATGACCCGATGCGCGATTTTGCTTCGGTGGCGATGATGGCGCATGTGCCGGGCGTGCTGGTGGCGCATCCGTCGTTCCCCGGCAAGACGGTGGCCGACATTATCAAAATGGCCAAGGCCAAGCCGGGCGCGATGAATCACGGGACGGCGAGCATCGGCTCCAGTTCCCACCTGAACATGGCGCTGTTCAAATACATGGCGGGCATCGACATGTTGCAGATTTCGTATCCCGGTGACACGCCCGCGCTGGTGGCGTTGCTCGGCGGCCATGTGCCGTTTGCGTTCAGTCATGTGGTGGCGTCGCTGCCGCATATCCAAAGCGGAAAACTGCGCGCGATGGCAGTAGCCACCGCGCAGCGCGTGCCGAATCTGCCGGAGGTGCCGACGGTTGCCGAAAGCGGTCTGCCGGGCTACGAGGGTTTGCTGTTTTATCTACTGACGGCGCCCGCGAAAACGCCGCCCGCCTTGGTCACCAAACTGCACGAGGCAGTGAAGCAGATCAAACAAACCGCCGCCGTGAAGCAGCGGCTCGCTTCTATGGGCGCGGTGTCGTTCGACATGACGCCCGCCGAGATGGGGCCGTACTTGCAAAGCGAACTCGACAAGTGGACCAAGGTCATCAAGGCGGTTGGAATAAAACCTGAATAAAAACAAATACTTACAATAAACACTTCGACACCTGGAATCACCATGGATATCGGCACATTTCTGCTTATGCAATCGCCGTCGGCGCGCTCGTCGCAGGAAATTTACGCACGCGGCGTCGAGCAGGCGCAGGCTGCGGAAACGCTCGGCTTTCGCAATGTGTGGCTCGGCGAGCATCACTTTTCCACCTACGGTTATTTGTCGCGCCCGGCGCAGTTCGCCACGCACATCGCGGCCAAGACCACCACCTTGCGCGTCGGCACTGCTGTGATCGTGATACCGCTGCATCATCCGCTGATTGTCGCCGAGGAAATCGCCACGCTGGATTTATTGAGCGGCGGGCGCATCGATATCGGCTTCGGACGCGGCTATCAGAATTATGAGTTCGAGCGCTTCGGCCTTGAACTGGAAGAAGCCAAGCATCGCTGGGATGAATCGCTCGACATCATTCTCGCCGCGTTGAAGGGCAAGGCGTTCAGCTACGACGGCAAGCATTACAAAATGCCCGACACGGTGGTGTTTCCCCAGCCGATGCAAACACCGCATCCGCCGATCTGGATCGTGGCGCAAAGCCCGTATGCGCTGGAGGCCGCGGTGCGCCGCGGCTTTGATGTGTTAACCGGCGGCTTCGGCGTGACGGTCGATCATCTCGCCGCGTTCGGCAAAATGTTTGAAGAGGTCGTCGCCAAGGTGAATCCACCGCGCAGGCCGCGCGTGGGCGTGCAGCGCGCTGTGTATGTCGCCGAGAATGACGCCGACGCGCGCGACGCCGCCGAACACGCGCTGTGGAACATGCGCGTCACGCTGAGCCTGCGTAACCATTACGAGCAAGTGGAGAATGGCCGCGCGATTCCGGTGATGCCGAAATCCGAGCCGAGTGTGGATGACTTAATCGAGCGTTATCTCATCATCGGTTCGCCGGAAACCTGCATCCGCCAGATCAAAAAATTGCAATCCGTGATGGGCATCTCGCACTTCAATTGCAGCTTCTGGTTCGGCGACATGGATCAAAAGCGCGTGCTGCGCTCGATGGAACGGTTTGCCAAAGAAGTGATGCCGGCGCTGAACTAAAACCGGCGGCAGTTTTCCGGCCTCACGATCCGGTGACGATAATCTCGTCGCCGTCCACGGTAAATTTGTGATCGAAGCCCACGGACACCCATTCCATGTATTGCTGGATATCCGCAAAACGCGCATCGCCGCTGCGCAACACTTCGGGGCGGTATTTTTTATCAATCTTCATCGGCAAAAACGACACGCGCTTGATGCCTGCCTTCGACACCACGGCCTTGGCCAGCAGGCTGCGCGTGCAGTCCCTGCCGTACGGCATGAACGGGTATTCCGGGTCAAGTTCGGCGTAGTTCGTGACCACGCCTTGCATCCATGGCGCTTCATTCCACGCGTCCCCGGAGCCCGTGCGCGTCATGCAGAATACGCCGAGGCTATAGAAGATCGCCTTGCCTTTGTAGACTTCAATCGCCTTGGGTATGTGCGGTGAGTGCCCCACGATGAGATCGGCGCCCGCGTCGATGCACGCATGCGCTGCGGTCACCTGGTAATCGGAGATCACACGCGGTATGCGTATCACGCCGTAATGCAGCGCGACGATCACCACGTCAACCTGCTTGCGCAGTTGCGTCACATCGTCGATCAGCATCTTCAGGTCGCTCTCCCGCGGCTGCGTCAGGACACGCACCGGCGCATTCGGGCCACGCTCATCGTACGTCGTGTTGACGCGCAACGGCGCGATGCCCGGCTTGCCGGGACCGGCCTCGCTACCGGGATTGCCCACCGAGCAGTAACCGATATACCCCACCTTGACGCCGTTACGCTCGAGGATGGCGGGCCTGCGCGCTTCGGCAAGATCACGACCGGCGCCGGTCACTTGTATGCCTTTGCCAATCAACAGTTCCCGTGTGTCGACCAGTGCATCCGGCCCGCTGTCGAAGGTGTGGTTATTGGCCATGGTGATGGCGTCAAAGCAGCAATCGGAAAATATCTGCGCCATTTCCGGCGGCTGCCCCACCTGAGGCGCCAGCGCATTGTAGGCGGCGCGTGGCGAGTAGGTGCGCATGCAGTTCACGAAGCGCATATCAGCCTGGGCCAGCACCGGACGCACCAGCTCGGTGTACCCTTCAATGGAAAATCCGTCTTTCAGCCCATGCACCGGGCCGCAGTCGCCGCCCACGAGCAGGGAAATATCACTGGTTGAACGCTGCATTGCTGTCTCCGGAAATGCGCTTGCGAAAATGATTACCCGTCATGCACGATGTTATTTTATGCGCTGCGTGGAGAATTCACCAGAACGCCGCGTTGGGATTTTTGCATCGCCCCTTGCGCAATCGATGCCTTAAAATAGCGCCACTGAACCTGTATGGCACTACAAAGGAAAATGATTTGAATATCGGACATCGTGCATCGCTCATCGCGTGCCTGTTGTTTGTGACTGGAATAGCGCCGGCGCAAACACCGCCGGAAGCCTATAAACCCATCGCAGGCCAGCCGGGCAAGGACGTGGTGTGGATACCCACGCCCGACGCCACGCTGGAGCAAATGCTCAATATGGCGAAGGTCACGCCGGACGATTACGTGATTGACTTGGGCTCCGGCGACGGACGCATGGTGATCGCGGCGGCCAAGCGCGGCGCGCGCGCACATGGCGTTGAATTTAATCCCGATCTGGTGGCGTTATCACAGCGCGCGGCGGCGGCGGCTGGCGTGGCGGACAAAGCCACGTTCTCGCAGGGCGATATGTTCGAGGCCGACATTTCAAAGGCCACCGTAATGCCGCTGTTTTTACTGCCCAATCACCTGAGCCGGCTTGCACCGCAATTCTTGAAGCTCAAGCCCGGCACGCGCATCGTATCGAACACCTATGAAATCGGCGGCGGCTGGGATCCCGACGAAACCGTGCGCACCACGCCCTGCAACAGTTGGTGCATCGCGGTGTTGTATGTCATTCCGGCGCAGGCGGTCGGCACGTGGCAGCTCGCGGATGGGGCGTGGCTTCATCTGGAGCAACATTATCAAAAGCTCTCCGGCACCTACCAGATTGGAGATGTCGCCGTGCCGATCACGGAGGGCGGCTTGCATGGCCGCGACATCCGTTTCAGCGTCAATCAGGTTCGGTACAGCGGGCGCATCGACGGCGACACCATGCAGGGCGTGGCGGAAGGCCGCGTCAAGCGCGACTGGCGTGCCACGCGAGCAAGCGACAGCGTGAACGACTGAGCAAGCCGAATCGCACGGCCATCGGACTAAAATGCGTGTCACTTACCGCCGTGACCCTCCCGGATTGAAACGTGTTTTCCTGGTTTAAAAAAACCCCCCGCGCACCCGACGACAGCGCCGCCCGCAAAGCGCTGGGAGACCGATATTGGGAAGAAGGCAAGCTCGATGAGGCGGCGGCCTGCTACCGCCAGGCCATTGCCATTCGCGCGGATTTTTCCGAGGCGTACAACAATCTGGGCAACATATTGCGCGCGCAGCATTTGCCCGCAGACGCGGAACAGTGCTTCAATCAGGCGGTTGCCATCAATCCCGCATTGGCGCAAGCCTATTTCAATCTCGGCTACCTGTCGCAGGAACAAGGGCGCTTGAATGATGCGATAGACCATTTCAAACTGGGACTGCGACGCGAGCCGGACACGGCTATCGTTTACCGTGATCTGGGCTACGCGCTGTTTCATGCGGGACAGCCCGCAGACGCAAAACAGGCGATTGCACAAGGCATCGCCCTTGACCCCGGCATTGCTGATTTGCATTTTTTAATGGGCAATCTGTACAACCATGAGCAAGCGCCCGATAACGCCATCACTTGTTATCGGCAGGCATTGTCCATTCAGACGGATCATGCAGCGGCACGCGCCAACCTCGGAAATCTCCTGCTGGCAGCAGAGCGGCTGCACGAAGCCCTGGACGCTTTCAACGCCGCGCCCGTGCCCACGCGGGATTTCGCCTTGCCGTACTATCAATTGGGAATCGCCTTTCAATCACGGGGCGCAATGGATGATGCGCTGCACTGCCTGCGCAAGGCGTTTGCACTCCAGCCGGAATCCGCCGCGCTGCTTTACAACCTGGGCATCGCGTTCAAATCCTTCGGCCAACTGCGTGACGCCATCGCCTGTTATCGCGGGGCAACAGAACTGAAGCCGGATTTTGTCGACGCGCACTGCAACCTCGGCAATCTGTATTTTGACCTTGGCGAACTGGATGCGGCATCCACGTGCCACCAACGGGCGCTCGCGGTGGCTCCGGATACCGCCAACGCCTTATATGGATTGGGCAGCGTGCTTGGCGCGCAACAAAAAAGTCGGGAAGCCGCCGATTGTTTACGCCGCGTGCTGGCGCTGGAACCGGGGCACCTTGCCGCACGCACTCTATTGCTGTATCACTTGCAACACATGTGTGCGTGGGACGATCTCGACTTGCACATTGCCGCCATCAGGCACGCGGTCACTGACAACACCGGATCAGCGCAAAATCGGCTGTCGCCACTGGCCTTCGTGGCTATACCCGGCGCCACGGCAAGGGAGCAAAAGCAATGCGCGGAACAATGGGTGCGCGGCGGCATGGATTCCCTATTGGGGCAGCGCGCGCGATTGGGATTTCAATATCACCGCGCGTCAGGAGAAAAAATATCCATAGGCTATCTTTCCGCCGACTTCCGGCAGCATCCGGTATCGTTTCTGATGGCCGAAGTGCTTGAGCTTCACGACAGGGCGCGTTTTCATGTCACGGCGTATTCCTATGGCCCGGATGACGGCAGCGCCATGCGCGGACGCATACAGCGCGCGTGCGACGCCTTTGTGGATATACGCAATGACGACTACGAAGGCGCCGCGAAAAAAATCCACGCGGATCAAATTGATATTCTGGTCGATCTGACGGGCCACACGCAGGACAGCCGCACCGACATTCTGGCGCTGCGGCCCGCGCCCATACAGGTGAACTACCTCGGCTATCCCGGCACCATGGGTGCGGATTTTATCGATTACCTGATCGCGGATCGATTTATCGTTCCGCCGCAAAGCCGGCAACACTACACCGAGCAGGTGGTATGGCTGCCCGACTGCTTCCAGGCTAACGACCGCACGCGGCCCCGGCCCGCCACGCCGGGCCGCGCGGCCTGCGGACTGCCGGAGGACGGCTTTGTGTTCTGCTGCTTCAATCAAACCGCCAAGATCACGCCGGAAATATTTGATATCTGGTGCCGGCTGCTGCGGGCCGTGCCCGGCGGCGTGCTGTGGCTGCCCGCCAGTAACGCGCACGCAGGCGGCAATCTAAGACGCGAAGTTGAACAACGTGGCATCGATGGCAACCGGCTGCTCATGGCGCCGCTGATGCATCGCGACGAACATCTGGCGCGGCTGCAATGCGCGGATTTATTTCTGGATACGCTACCGTTTAACGCCGGCACCACGTGCAGCGATGCGCTGTGGATGGGGCTACCGGTGGTTACCTGCGCGGGCGACGCCTTTGCCTCGCGTATGGCAGGCAGCCTGCTGAATTCGATTGGGACACCGGAGTTGATTACCTGCACGCTTGACGATTATTACGAACTCGCGTTGAAACTCGCCACCTCCACCGGCATGCTCGCTGGCCTGCGCCAAAAAATCAGCGCCAATCGCGACACCGCACCGCTGTTCGATAGCCCGCGCTTCACGCGCAATCTGGAAGAAGCCTATAGACAAATGCTCAAGGCGCGGGCGGGCGGCAAGGATTAAAATGGCCACCAGCGAATACACTCAGGGAGAACACCACTGACCATGAAACGCATGGCGATAGAAATCGGCATGGGCACGGATATCCGCGGCGCGGATTACACCAAGGCGGCAGTGCGCGCGCTGCGTGATGCGCTGTGGCACAACTCGCTCAACGTGGCGGACGCGGTAGGCAAGCCCACCGATTCGATGGTGGTGGAGGTTTTAATCGGCGTGCCGAAGCCTGATCTGGTCGACAAAGCCGAAGTGCTGAAAGTGCTGCCGCACGGCACCGGCACGTTGAAGGTGTTTGAAGGCGGACTGGAAATTTTTAACGACGCGGGCACGGGTTCAACCGTGTTGGCGCATGCGGCGGCAATTGTCCGCCTCGATATTTAAGGAGCCGCCATGCCACTCAAACGATTTATTCTGGAAATGGGCGCCGGCAACGATCTGCACGGCGGCGATTACACCAAGGCGGCGCTGCGCGCGGTGCAGGATGCGCTGCATCATTCGTCTCTGGCGTTCGTGAGTTCGCTGGGTCTAGACTCAAAACAGATGCAAGTCGAAGTCACCATCGGCGTGCAGGAGCCGGGCAAAGTCGATGCAGAAAAAATCAAGGCCAGCCTGCCGCGCGGACAAGTGACGGTGAAGGTCGTCAAGGGCGGTCTCAATGTGCCGGAAGAAGGCCGTCACGACATGGCGGTGATCGCCAGCGCCGCCATCGCGGTGCGCTTTGACATGAAGGCAGCCTCATGAAAGCGATACAAATTACGGAAACCGGTGCGCCGGAAGTACTCAAATACGTCGAACTCCCCACGCCCAAGCCCGGTCCAGGCGAAGTATTGGTGAAGGCGCACGCCATCGGCGTGTGCATGCCGGAAACCCTGGTGCGCAAGGGCGTCTACAAATGGATGCCGCCGCTGCCGCTGATACCCGGCATCGAAATGGGCGGCACGGTGGTTGAAGCAGGCCCCGGCACGAGCAAACTCAAGGTCGGGCAAAAGGTATTTGTGTGCGCGCGCGAATTCAAGGAGCGCGGCGGCTGCTATGCCGAGTACATCGCCGCGCGCGAGGACTTGCTGTACGCCGTGCCCGAGCGTGTTGATCTCGATCAGGTCGCGGGCCTCGCCAATTATCAGGTGGCGTGGCATTTGCTCAACTCGGCGTTACAGGGTTTTCAATACCAATCCGCGCTGGTGATCGCTGCGGCGGGCGGCGTGGGCACGGCGTTGGTGCAGTTGGCCAAAGCCTATGGCAAGCGTGTGATCGGCGTGGTGAGTTCCGCTGAACGCGGCGCGTTTGCACGCGCGCAGGGCGCCGACGAAGTGATCGACCGCACGCGCGGCAATGTGATTGAGGAAACGCGGCGGCTGACCGGCGGGCGCGGCGTCGATCTGGTGCTCGACATCGTCGGTGGCAAGCAGATGACGGATTTTTACAACTGTATCGCGCCGTTCGGCATGTTGCAGTTATACGGGCGGCTCGGCGGCGCACCCACCGGTGACATCGACGCCGGCATCGAGCGTCCGCCCTGGCATAGCGCCGGTTATCGCCACTTCACCATGCACACCATGGATCACTGGCCCGAGTTGCGCGCCAAATGCACGCACGATCTTTTGCGCTTGTTGCACGCGGGCACGATACAAGTGCCGATTTATGAACGCGTGCCGCTCGCCGAAGCTGCGCGCGCGCATCGCATTTTTGAATCGGGCGCGGTGATGGGCAAGCTCATCATGAAGCCGTAGCCGCATGCGCCCGGCAGCGCTGGTTCTGCTGCTGTGTGCTGGTGGCGTGTGCGCACAGCCGTGGCCCGCGAAGCCGATACGCCTGGTGGTGCCGTTTCCGCCGGGCGCGAGCAACGACATCATCGCGCGTCTCATCGGGCAAAAGCTTGCGGACAACCTGCACCAAGCCGTCGTGATCGACAATCGCGGCGGGGCGGGCGGCGCCATCGGCGCGGAAATCGTGGCGAAGTCGCCGCCGGATGGTTACACACTGCTTGCCACCTCAACCACCTACACCACGAATTTTGTCATGCAGGCGAAGCCCGCGTTTGACGCGCTCACCGGCATGGCGGCGGTGGCGATGATCGCCAAAGCGCCGATGCTGGTGACAGTACACCCCGCGCTGCCCGCGAAATCCGTGCGCGAACTCATCGCGCTCGCCACGGCGCAACCGGGCAGAATCAATTACGCGTCATCCGGCAACGGCTCGGCGGTGCATTTCGTCACCGAACTATTCAAGAGCGAAGCACGCATTGCGATGACGCATGTGCCGTACAAGGGCCTCGGTCCCGCGCTCAATGATTTGGTGGGCGGGCAAACGCAGGTGTTGATTGCAAGCCTGCCGTCGGTGATGCCGCAGGTGAAAGCGAAGCGCCTGAACGCAATTGCGGTGACAAGTCTCCAGCGTTCGGTCTTTGTGCCCGAACTGCCGACGGTGGACGAATCGGGCCTGCACGGGTTCACCGCTGAATTGTGGTGGGGCCTGCTCGCGCCCGCGAATATCCCGCAGGCCGTGGTGGAACGGCTAAACCGCGAGATGCGACTGTTGCTCGCCACCGATGACCTCAAACAGCGGCTCGCATTTGAAGGCGCCGCGCCCGCATCGCTACGCGCGCGTGAGTTCGCCGACTACCTGCGTGAAGAAGTCGCGCGCTGGCGTCAGGTGGTCAAAACCAGCGGGATAAAAATTGAATGAAATCAATTACTTATATAATTTACACCATGGGTGTATCGCTGCTGTTGACGGCGCATGCGGTGAACGCCCAGCCCGCGCAGGCCTACCCCGTTCGATCGATGCGTTTTATCGTGCCGTTTCCGCCCGGCGGCGGCACTGACTTCGTGGCGCGCACGCTGGCACAAAAACTCGCGGATGCATTGGGACAACAGGTCATTGCGGACAATCGTCCGGGGTCGAGCGGCACCATCGGCATGGACGTGACCGCCAAGGCGCCGCCCGACGGCTACACCATCGCGTTGGGACAAACAGGCAATGTCGCGCTGGCGCCCGCGTTTAATCCAGGGTTGCCCTATGACCCGCGGCGCGATCTTGCGCCGGTCACACGGGTGTCGTTGTCGCCGTTCATGCTGGTGGCGCACCCTTCGTTGCCCGCCAAAACCGTGCGCGAAATAATCGCGCTGGCGAAATCGCGGCCCGATGAAATCACCTTCGGCTCGTCGGGCAACGGCTCGTTGAGCCATCTCGCGGGTGAAATGATCAAATCGGCGGGGCAAGTACGGATGCTGCACGTGCCGTATAAGGGAGTTGCGCTCGCCGCCAGCGATTTGTTTAGCGGGCGCATTGTGCTGTACGTGAGCCCGCTGCAGCCGTTGCCGGCGTGGTTCAAGGCGGGACGCGTCAAACCCATCGGCATTACACGCGCACGACGCTCCAGCGTATTTCCCGATGTACCGACGATTGCCGAATCGGGGCTGCCCGGTTACGACGTCACTAATTGGTACGGCGTGATGGCGCCGGCGAAAACACCCGCGCCGGTGATCGCAAAATTGAACAGCGAACTGGTGCGCATCCTGCGCATGCCCGATGTGCAGGCGCGTTTTCGCGATGAAGGCGGCGAAGTCGCGCCGGGCACGCCGGAGGAATTCGCGGCTTTCATCAATCGCGAAATGCAACGCTGGGCGAAAACCATCCGCGATGCCGGCGTGCGCGCCGACTAGCGACTAAGGCACGACTACTGCAAGCTCACGCCCGCCGCTTTTACCAGTTCGGAAATGCGCTTGGTCTGATCGGCGCGGAATGCGTCGAGCTCGGCGCGCGAGGTGCCGGCGACCTCAATGCCGAGTCCCTTGAGCTGATCGCTCATCACCTGGTCTTTGACGGCTTTCACCACTTCGGCATTCACTTTGGCGAGAACATCCTGCGGCGTACCGGTCGGCGCGACGATGCTGTACCAGCCGAAGTTCTCGTAGCCCGGCACGGTTTCGGCGATCGTCGGCACGTCGGGCAGCAGTGCGGCGCGTTTTCGCGTGGTGACGCCCAGCGCGCGCACGCGCCCGGCCTGCACCATCGACTGCACTGCCGTCAGTACACCGTACGTCATATGCACTTCGCGCGCCACGGTGTCGGCCACCGCCTGCCCCACGCCCTTGTACGGCACGTGCAGCATGCTGGTGTTGGTCATGCGGTTAAACAACACGCCGCACAGATGCTCGGAGGCGCCGGTGCCCGCAGAACCATAACGCAGATTGGGCGAAGATTTTTTGGCCAAATCAATCAGTTCGCTGATGGTTTTGGCCGGCACCTGCGGATTCACCACCAGCACGAACGGCACGCTGCCGATCAAACTGATCGAGGCAAAATCACGCGCAAGATTCACCTTGTGATTGGTGTATGCGTTGGTCGCCACCAGAAGTTGCGAGGTGAGCATCATCCAGGTGTAGCCATCCGCCGCCGAGCGCGTCACGAGGTCCGCGCTCAACAAGCCCGCCACACCGGGGCGCGGATCCACCACCACGCGTTGATTCCATACGCCATACAGCCGCTCGGCCATCACGCGCGAAATGATGTCGGGGCCGGAGCCCGCCGCGCTACCGATGACCAAGCGTATGGGTTTGTCGGGCCATGCGGATTGCGCGGCCTGCGCCAAGCCCGCAGCCGATGACAGCACGAGCAAGGTAATCACGGTTTTCAGTATGGGATTACACATGGAAATACTCCTTCGGTGAGTTTGCGCGATTATACGAGATTACCGACGGCGCATAGGGGTTCGATAGATGTATCTTATTGTTTTTGAATGATAAATTTCGTGTCATTTGCGCCTTTTTCGATCCGGCCATGGTGGCCTTGACGGACGCACGCAGGCGCACGCATGAGCATCACATGCGTATCGAAAGAGAAGTCTCCCGGCGCCGTACCTTTGCCATCATCTCGCACTGGACGACTGGCCTGAACTTCGCGCAAACTGCACGCATGCGCTGCTGCGCCTGTTGCAGGAGGGGAAAATCACGGTGCCGATATTCGTCCGCGTGCCACTCGCCGAAGTGCTGCGCGCGCACCGTGTGTTCGAATCGGGTGCGGTGACGGGTAAGTTGATCATGAAGCCATAACCTGTTTTTTTGGAGGACACCCCTATTTGTACTGTGTCACCTCAGAGGGAGATTCAATACCAAAAGATTTTGTCCGTCATAGGGGAAAATCCATTTTTGTAACACAGCACAACTATGAAATCGAGCGGATTTGTCATCGCCATGCTGGTAACGTTCGGGCTGCCGTCCACCGTTTTCGCGCAGGCCGCTGCGACCAGTTCAGGACAAGCCTATCCTGATCGGTCGATACGCGTTGTCCTGCCCTACCCACCCGGCGGGTCGACCGACTTCATCGCGCGCATCCTGGCTGCGCGCCTGCCCGCAGCGCTCGGCCAGTCGATCGTCATCGACAATCGGGGCGGCGGCGGCAACATCGGCAACGCCATCGTCGCCAAGGCCGCGCCCGACGGCTATACGCTGCTGGTCACGGCTGATCCCACGATCACCATGAACACGAGTTCGTATTCGAATCTGTCGTACAACGCAATGCGTGATCTCCCCGCGATCACGCAGTTGATTCATTACGCTTATGTCGCGGTGCTGCATCCCTCGGTGCCGGCCGCCTCGGTGAAGGACTTGATCCAACTGGCGAAAGCGCAA
The DNA here is from genome assembly GCA_945893125.1 of Bordetella parapertussis. GTDB lineage: Bacteria > Pseudomonadota > Gammaproteobacteria > Burkholderiales > SG8-41 > UBA5216. Next base: position 5,281 of record CAMDDY010000032.1, on the reverse strand, counting down.
CCCGGCAAGCTGCGCTACTCGCATGCGGGCGTGGGCGGTGGCCCGCACCTCGCGGTGGAACTGTTCAAGATGATGGTGGGCGTGGATATCATCAGCGTGCCCTACAAGGGTGGCGGCCCGGCGATGCTGAGTCTCGTAGGCAATGAGACACGGCTTTCGTTCGCCACGCCGCCCTCGGCCATCCCGCAGGTGACCAGCGGCAGGTTGAAGGCGATTGCCGTGACCAGCGCGCAGCGCTCTGCGGCGCTGCCCAATCTGCCGACGGCTGCCGAAGGAGGAGTTGCCGGCTACAACGTGGACGGATGGGTTGGTCTATTCGCGCCGGCTGGGACGCCGGGACCGATCGTCGATCTCCTCTACGGCGAGGTTGTGAAAGTCCTGCGGGTGCCGGAAGTGAAGGAGTTGGTGCTCGCCGGCGGCTCGGAGATATCCGACAAATCTATTGTGGCGATGCGCGCGAAAGTGCGCGACGAGACGGCGATGTGGGCCAAGGTAATCAAGAGCACCGGCATCAAGATCGAGTGAGCGACTCGCGTCGCGACGGGTGCTGGTTTACTGGAGAGTCAAACTGGCGGCTTTGATGATGTCGCCCATGCGCTTGGTCTCGTTGCGGCGGAAGGTATCGAACTCGGCGCGCGTGTTGCCAACGATGTCGATGCCGAGGCTTTTCAACTGTTCGCCAAATTGCGGCTCCTTCACCGCCTTGACCGCTTCGGCGCTTACCTTGGCGAGTATCTGCGGCGGCGTGCCGCTGGGTGCGACCATGGCATACCAGCCAAAATTTTCGTAGCCGGGCAGCGTATCGGCGATGGCGGGCACATCGGGCAACAACGCAGCACGCTTGCGCGTGGTGATGCCCAGCGCGCGCAGCCGCCCGCTCTGCACGAACGGTAGCGCCACCGGCAACACTGGCGTGGCGAAATGCACTTCACGCGCCACGGTATCGGCGACGGCCTGCGGGATACCCTTGTACGGCACGTGCAGGAAATTGGCGCCCGCCATATGCCCGAACAGGAACGCTGTTATATGCTCGCCGCCGCCGGCGCCGGCCGAGCCGTAGCGCAGCGTGCCTGGCGCTTTCTTTCCAGCTTCGATCAGCTCGGGTATGCTCCGCGCGACCGACGGATTGACTACCAGCACGTACGGCACCGTGCCGATCAGACTGATCGAGGCAAAATCCCGGGCGAGATTTATCTTGTGGTTGGAATAGACGGCGGTAGCCACAAAAAGTTGCGAGGTCATTATCATCCAGGTGTAGCCGTCGGCCGTTGAGCGCGTGACGATATCCGCGCTCAATAGACCTGACACGCCGGGACGCGGATCAACCACGATGCGCTGGCCCCACACGCCATACAAACGATCCGCCATCACACGCGCGATGATGTCGGGCCCCGAACCGGCGGCACTGCCGACTACGAGGCGGATGGGTTTGTCGGGCCACGCGGGTTGTGCGGCTTGCGTTACGGTTACCGCCGACAATAGCGCGAGCACAATGGCGCCCGCAAAACGTCTATGGATAAGCATTTAAGTTTCTCCTCCGGCGTGTTATTGCGATTATAAGTGCGGAGCACCCTTAACCGCCCGCAACGCGGGAAGATATATGTATCTTGTTGTTTTTGAATGACAAATACCGTATCATGCGCGCCTTTCGCGATCCCGCCAATTCTTGCTGGACGCACACCGGTAACCGTATGAGCATCACATGAGTATCGAAAGAGAAGTCTCCCGGCGCCGCACCTTCGCCATCATTTCGCATCCCGACGCGGGCAAGACCACGCTCACGGAAAAGCTGCTGCTGTACGCAGGCGCGATTCACATCGCCGGCAGCGTGAAGTCGCGCAAGGCATCACGCTACGCTACCTCGGACTGGATGGAAATCGAAAAGCAGCGCGGCATTTCGGTCGCAAGTTCGGTGATGCAGATGGAGTATCGCGATTGTGTGATTAACCTGCTCGACACGCCGGGCCACCGTGATTTTTCCGAAGACACTTATCGCGTGCTGACCGCCGTGGACGCGGCGCTGATGGTGATCGACGCCGCCAACGGTATCGAGCCGCAGACGCTGCGCCTGCTGCAGGTGTGCCGCCAGCAGAACACGCCGGTGATTACCTTCGTCAATAAAATGGATCGCGAGGTGCGCGAGCCGATGGATCTGGTGGATGAAATCGAGCGCACGCTGGGCATGCCGGTGGTGCCGTGTACCTGGCCGGTGGGCATGGGCAAACAGTTCAAGGGCGTGTTTGATCTGATGAACGACAGCATGCGCGTGTTTCTCGCCGGCGAAGACCGCGTCGGCGGACACGACACCATACAAGGGATTGATAACCCGCAAGCCGCCGAGCGTTTCGGCGACCTCTTCGAGCATGCGCGCCAGGAAATGTCGCTGGTGCAGGGCGTGTCACCCACGTTCGACCGTGAAACCTTTCTCGCCGGTAAACAAACGCCGCTGTTTTTTGGCTCGGCAATTAATAATTTTGGTGTGCAGGAAGTGCTGGACGCGCTGGTGCAATTCGCGCCGCCGCCGCGCGCTCGCCGCGCGATTGAACGCGTGGTCGAGCCGATGGAACCCAAGTTCACCGGCGTGGTGTTCAAGATACAAGCCAACATGGACCCCGGCCACCGCGACCGCATCGCGTTCATCCGCGTGTGCTCGGGCCATTTCGAGCGCAGCATGAAGCTGAAAAACTGCCGCACCGGCAAGGATTTCCGCCCCAACACCGTGGTGTCGTTTTTGTCGCAGCGGCGCGACATGGTGGAAGACGCCTACGCCGGCGACATCATCGGCATCCCGAATCACGGCGTGCTGCAACTGGGCGACACGCTGACCGAAGGCGAAGACCTGCAATTCACCGGCCTGCCGTTTTTTGCGCCAGAATTGTTTCAGACAGTCGAGATCGCCGACCCGCTGCGCAGCAAGCAGCTACGCACCGGTCTGGCGCAACTCGGCGAAGAAGGCGCGATTCAGGTGTTCAAACCGGTTTTGGGTGGCCTGCTGTTACTGGGCGCGATCGGGCAACTGCAATTTGAAGTTGTGGCGCATCGCTTAAAGCACGAGTATGGCTGCACCGCACGCATGGCTCCCGCGCGCTACAACAGCGCCCGCTGGGTGACGGCGGACGACCCCAAGGAAATGAAACGCTTCATCGACGCCAACGCGCATCGCATTGCCTATGATGCCGTGGAAGCCCCTACGTTTCTCGCCGCCTACGACGCCGAGATCAAAGTCGCGCACGAGCACTGGCCGAATATCCGGTTTCATGCGCTGCGTGAGCATGCGGGGTTGGTGTTTCACTCGAATACGGGCGCGTAGTTACTCCGCACGCAATCCCGCGCGCTTCACCACCACCGCCCAGCGCGCGATATCGGACACAATCAGGCGCGCGAATTCTTCCGGCGTGGTGGGGCGTGCTTCCACGCCCTGACTCAGCAGCCGCTCGCGAATTTCCGGCAGGGCCAGTACCGCGACGATTTCGCTGTTAAGGCGCTTCACGATGTCGGCGGGGATGCGCGCGGGGCCGACAAAGCCGTACCACAGGCCCGCTTCGTAGCCCTGCACGCCGAGTTCCGCCACGGTGGGCACATCCGGCAATGCGAGCATGCGCGCGGCACCGGTGGTGGCCAGCGCGCGCAGCCGGCCGCTGCGCACCTGCGGCACCACTGACAGGCTGGTGCCAAACGTTAACGACACCTGCCCGCCGATGAGATCGACAATCGCGATGGACATGCCCTTGTACGGGATGTGCGTGAGGCTGGTGCCGGTGAGGCTGTCGAACAACACGCCGGCCAGATGCCCGGATGAGCCAACGCCAGCCGAGCCGTACGTTACCTGCGCGGGGCGCGCTTTAGCGAAGGCAATCAGTTCCTTGAGGTTTTTCGCCGGCAGCGAGGGATGCACTGCCACCACCAGCGGGCTTGATCCGGCGAGCGACACCGGGGTGAAATCCTTGATCGAATCGTACGGCAACTTGGCGTACAGGCTGGCATTCACCGTGTGATTGGTCGGAATCAGTATCAGCGTATAGCCATCGGGTGCGGCGCGCACCGCGATTTCAGTGCCGACGATGCCGTTGGCGCCCGCGCGGGTGTCGATGATGATCTGCTGCTTCAGATTCTCGGTGAGCTTGGGCGCGAGGGTGCGCAAAAACGCATCGTTGCCGCCGCCCGCGGCAAACGGCGAGATGATGCGGATCGATTTTTGCGGATACGCCTGTCCTGAGCTTGTCGAAGAGGCGGACTGCGCGGCGCTGTGTGTATGCCAGCCTGTCATTACCAGCAGCGCTAACGCGAACCGAAAATTTTTCACGGGCACTGCACTACTTCAACCGCGTCGCGTTCCAGCCGCTACCCGCCATCGCGTCGCCGCTGACACGGCCTTTGAATTCCTTGCCGCCGAGGGTGAAGGTGATTTGCTCGCCGAGCAGACGCCCGCCTTCCACCGCGGTGCTGACGCCGTTCAGGTTAAACGTGCCGGAAATCATCTGATATTTTTGTTCGAGTTCCAGTTCGCCTTTTTGCAAACGCCAGCGCCCGCCCGCCTGCGCCGGCACGATGTACAGCAACCAATTGCACCAACTGCCGCAGTCGCCTTCCGCGCGACCGGTTTCATCGGGATCCCAACCGCTGACAGCGAAGTGATTCGCGACGATGCGCGAGCCGGGTTTGAGCGCGAGAAACTTGTCCGCAAGCTTGTTGAGGTTTTCCGGCAGCAAAAACAGCGCGAGAACCGTGGCTTGTGAAATGTCCGCCACGTACATGTCACCCTGTACGAACTGCGCTTTTTCCGCAACCCCTTCTTTTTCCGCCACGCGCTTTGATAACTCAACCATGTCGGGGTTGTACTCGACACCGAGCGCGCGCGCGCCGCGCTTGGCCGCCGCGATGATGTTGCGGCCATCGCCGGAACCCAGATCCATCACGAAATCTTTCGGCGTCACCTTGGCGACATCAAGCATTTTCTCCACCAGCACCGCCGGCGTCGGCACCCACACTACGTCGCGGCCGGATTGCCCGACGACGGGCTCAAAGGGTTTTTCGCCCTCCGCAGCCAATGCGCCGCCCGTAAACACGACCAAAAACAATAACAAGGCATGGCGCAACACGCGGTGTACGGTAATCAATGGAATCTCCATGAATTGGAACGCGAGTTCAAATTCGAAGTGCAACTCTGATTAATAGGTTGGGTGGGCGAGGTGCGATAGCATCCGAGCCCCTCGACCACCAAGTTAAAGTTGCCAAGAATGAACTACACACACCTCACCCAAGACGAACGGTATCAGATTGC